>JAISEW010000131.1 GCA_031263945.1 Gracilibacteraceae bacterium
TAGGTCAAGATATAAAGGGCATACGGTGGATGCCTTGGCGCCAAGAGCCGAAGAAGGACGCGGTCAGCAGCGAAATGCCACGGGGAGCCGTAAGCAGGCATAGATCCGTGGATGTCCGAATGGGGAAACCCGTACGGAGTCATATCCGTACATCCCGTGCCGAACACATAAGCACGGAGAAGGCAAGCCGGGGAACTGAAACATCTAAGTACCCGGAGGAAAAGAAAGAAAAATCGATTCCCTGAGTAGCGGCGAGCGAACGGGGAAAAGCCCAAACCATATTCTTCGGGATATGGGGTTGTAGGACTGCCATGAGCGGGACGGACGGTTAGCCGAACAGGCCTGGAAAGGCCGGGCGGAGAAGGTAAGACCCCTGTAGGCGAAAACCGGAAGTTTCCAGGCAGGATCCTGAGTACCGCGGGACACGTGGAATCCCGTGGGAATCCGGAGGGACCACCCTCCAAGGCTAAATACTCCTTGGCGACCGATAGTGAACAAGTACCGTGAGGGAAAGGTGAAAAGCACCCCGGGAGGGGAGTGAAATAGTACCTGAAACCGTATTGCTTACAAACAGTCACAGCGTGGGCTTAGGCTAGCGTAGTGGCGTGCCTTTTGTAGAATGAACCAGCGAGTTGCGATACGCAGCGAGGTTAAGTGTCTAAGACACGGAGCCGCAGGGAAACCGAGTCTGAAAAGGGCGTACAGTTGCGTGTCGCAGACCCGAAACCGTGTGATCTACCCATGGTCAGGGTGAAGGTGGGGTAAAACCCAGTGGAGGCCCGAACTCACTGTCGTTGAAAAGGCAGGGGATGAACTGTGGGTAGGGGTGAAATGCCAATCGAACACGGAATTAGCTGGTACTCCCCGAAATAGCTTTAGGGCTAGCCTCAATGGATGGTATATGGGGGTAGAGCACTGAATGGGCTAAGGGCCTTATCGGTTACTGAACCTTATCAAACTGCGAATACCATATATAAGAAATTGGGAGTCAGACTGTGGGGGCTAAGCTTCATAGTCGAAAGGGAAACAGCCCGGACCGCCGGCTAAGGCCCCTAAGCGCAGCTAAGTGGAAAAGGATGTGGAGTTGCCCGGACAACCAGGATGTTGGCTCAGAAGCAGCCACCATTTAAAGAGTGCGTAATAGCTCACTGGTCGAGTGATTCTGCGCCGAAAATGAAACGGGGCTCAAGCTGCGCGCCGAAGCCGCGGATTTTGGAGAAATCCGAAATGGTAGGGGAGCATTGTAAACACAGTGAAGGTGAGCCGTGAGGCGAGCTGGAGAGTTTACAAGAGAGAATGCTGGTATGAGTATGCGAAAAGGCAGGTGAGAATCCTGCCCGCCGAAAATCTAAGGTTTCCTGGGGAAGGCTCGTCCGCCCAGGGTAAGTCGGGACCTAAGCTGAGGCCGAAAGGCGTAGGTGATGGACAATTGGTTGAGACTCCAATACCGCCGTTGATTGTATGACCGATGGGGTGACACAGGAGGATGAAGCGAGCGCGCGGTTGGTAGAGCGCGTCCAAGACGCAAGGCGGTGGCGCAGGCAAATCCGCGCCGCGATAACGCTGAGCGTTTAAGGGGAGTGAAACAAAGTAACGAAGCGCAAGAGTTCATACTGTCAAGAAAAGCCTCTAGGGAGAGAGACGGCGCCCGTACCGCAAACCGACACAGGTAGATGAGGAGAGAATCCTAAGGCGCGCGAGAAAACCCTCGTTAAGGAACTCGGCAAAATGACCCCGTAACTTCGGGAGAAGGGGTACTCTAAGGGATTAGAGTCGCAGAGAAATGGTCCAGGCGACTGTTTATCAAAAACACAGGTCCCTGCAAATCCGTAAGGAGAAGTATAGGGGCTGACGCCTGCCCGGTGCTGGAAGGTTAAGAGGAGAGCTTAGCGCAAGCGAAGGTTTGAATTGAAGCCCCAGTAAACGGCGGCCGTAACTATAACGGTCCTAAGGTAGCGAAATTCCTTGTCGGGTAAGTTCCGACCCGCACGAAAGGCGTAACGATCTGGACGCTGTCTCAACGAGGGACTCGGCGAAATTGTAATACCGGTGAAGATGCCGGTTACCTGCGACAGGACAGAAAGACCCCATGGAGCTTTACTGCAACTTGACATTGGATTTTGGTATAAAATGTACAGAATAGGTGGGAGGCGGAGAAAGCGGTACGCCAGTATCGCGGGAGCCGACGTTGGGATACCACTCTTTTTGTACTGAAGTTCTAACACGCGGCCAGAAACAGGTTGGTGGACATTGTCAGGCGGGCAGTTTGACTGGGGCGGTCGCCTCCTAAAGAGTAACGGAGGCGCCCAAAGGTTCCCTCAGCGCGGCTGGAAATCGCGCGTAGAGTGTAAAGGCAAAAGGGAGCTTAACAGAGAGACAAACAAGTCGAACTGGTACGAAAGTAGGGCTTAGTGATCCGGTGGTACCGAGTGGAAGGGCCATCGCTCAACGGATAAAAGCTACCCTGGGGATAACAGGCTTATCTCCCCCAAGAGTTCACATCGACGGGGAGGTTTGGCACCTCGATGTCGGCTCATCGCATCCTGGGGCCGTATTAGGTCCCAAGGGTTGGGCTGTTCGCCCATTAAAGCGGTACGTGAGCTGGGTTCAGAACGTCGTGAGACAGTTCGGTCCCTATCCGTCGCAGGCGTAGGAAATTTGAGGGGAGCTGTTCCTAGTACGAGAGGACCGGAATGGACGGATCACTGGTGTACCAGTTGTCATGCCAATGGCATAGCTGGGTAGCCACATCCGGAACGGATAAGCGCTGAAAGCATCTAAGCGCGAAACCGGCCTCAAGATGAGATTTCCCACAGAATAATCTGGTAAGGCCCCTGGAAGATGACCAGGTTGATAGGCCGGGAGTGGAAGTGTGGCGACATATGAAGCGGACCGGTACTAATAGGGCCGAGGTCTTGACCTAAGAGCCTGATGTGTGACAGCGCTTACTCTATGCGGTTTTGAGTGAACTTTTCACTCCGATCTGGCGGCTATACCGGAGGGGTCCCACCCGTTCCCATCCCGAACACGGCAGTTAAGACCTCCAGGGCCGACAATACTTAACGGGAAGATAGGTCGTCGCCAGGTAACAAAAAAGCTCCCGCCCCTTTACAGGGACGGGGGCTTTTTTTGAGTTGAGAGATGAGAGTGGCGAGTTGGGAGTGGAACCTTTGCTTATCTTGTTGAGTTGAAAATTATTATATTCATTTTTCTGCTCATTCAATGGAAATTTTCTGATATTTCTGATAAAAGTGCCGGAAGCACCCTAAAATGATATCTATGACTTCCTCCTGCTCGGCGGCGGTCATTTTGGTGTCGCTGGGCAGGCATACCCCGGAGGCGAAAAGACGGGCCGAAATTCCCGCCGGCTCGGTCTGCTCATCGCTTGGGTAAAACGGGCAGGCGGCGTAAACAGGTTGTAATTGCATGGGTTTCCAGACGCGGCGCGCCTCGATCCCCCGCGCCGCCAGCGCGGCGATGATATCCGGCGGTCGGACTAAAGACGCGGCGAGGTCCAGCCGCAAAACGCTCAGCCAATAAGTGGAACTGTAGCCGGGCGGCGCTGTCAGCACCGCGGCCGGCACGCCAATGAGGGCGGCGGCGTAACGGTCATGGATGGATTTTTTCTGGCGCAGGCGCTCGCCTAAGCACAGGAGTTGGCCGCGGCCGATCCCGGCCAGGATATTGCTCATACGGTAATTATAACCTATTTCAGTATGTTCGTACCAGGGCACGGGATCGCGGGCCTGCGTCGCCCAGAAACGGGCTTTGCCGGCCATGTCGCCGTCGTCGGTCAGCAACATCCCGCCGCCCGAGGTGGTGATGATTTTGTTGCCGTTAAAAGAAAGCACGCCCAGCGCGCCGAAAGAACCGCAGGGACGGCCGCGCAGCTCCGCGCCGAAAGCCTCGGCCGCGTCCTCGATCACCGGCACGCCGTATTCGCGGCAAAGCGGGAGCAGGGCGTCATAATCGGCGCTCTGGCCGTACAGGTCGACGACGATCACCGCTTTGGGCAAGCGCCTCGCCGCGGCCGCCTGACGGAGAGCCGCGCTCAGAGCCGCGGGCGCCATGTTCCAAGTCGTTTCCTCACAGTCGATAAACACCGGCCGGGCCCGCTCGTAGAGAATGGGATTGCAGCTGCCGGCAAATGTGAGCGCGGAGCAGAACACCGTATCGCCGGCGCCGACGCCGAGCAGTTTTAAGGCCAGATGGATAGCGTGCGTCCCGGCCGAGAGGGCGACGCCGTGCCCACGGCTGACGCGGGCCGCGGTTTCCGCCTCAAAAACGTCCACATTTTCTCCGAGCGGCGCTATCCAATTGCTGGAAAAAGCTTGCTCAATATAGCTCATTTCCTGACCGCCCATATGCGGCGAACTCAGATATATCCTGTAACTCACTGCCCGGCGCCCAATAAAGCCTGAACAGCGGCGGCGGCGGCGTCCGGGACTGCGGCGGTCCCGCCGAATATCTCTATTTCGGTTTCGGCGGGCAAAGAGCGGAGATAATCGGCTAAGATCCCGTCCTCAGGCACGCCGGCCGGAGAAACGAGCAGCAAGGGCAGACTCTGCTGGGCGGCCAGAGCGGCGCCGCTCAGGGCGTCCGCCAGTGTTTCGCCGGAGGCCAGATATATTTTGCCCACATGCGGGAAAGCGGCGCGCATCACGGCGGCGGAAGTCTCATAGCGGTCGGCGCCGGCGTAACGCGTGAGAGCTTCCGGCGGGAGAGCGGTCAGTCGCAGGGCCTCAGCCAGCACGGAATCAGCCAGATTTTCGCCCCCAGCCGTGATGATGGCTGAGGGGCGCAGGTCGGCGAGCGCCGCTTGGGTGACGGCCGGCAAGCTGTTTTTCTCGGTCAGGAGAAAGGGGTAGCCGGCGGAAGCGGCTGCCGCGGCCAGACTGAGGGCGTCCGGGGAAGCGGCGTCCGATATGAGAGCCACCGCCCGACCGGTCGGGACTTCAGTCGCGACGCGCGCCGCTGTTTCAAAATGATCAACGCCGCCCAGCCGCTCTATTTGCGCCTGCGGCAACAGGGCGCGGATTTGGGTCTCGACGCCTTCAGTCAATTCCTGTCCCAGCAAAATTATTTTTATCGGCCGCAGATACTGTAAGGCCTGTTCTGCCCGGTGATCCAGGGCGCCGGCCCCCGTGAGCAGAATAGGGGCGCCTTCTTTTTCACTTAAGGGAATGGCGATCAGTGAGTTCAGGTAGTTATCCACCGGCGCGACGACAACCGCGGAACAGCCGGGCAGCCAGCCGGTTACGGCTATTTGGGCCGCCGTGTCGCAGCGGTTGGCCCCGCTGATGCGCGCGAAAAGAGAGAATAATTCGGCGCCGCCGCGTGACGGTTCAGCCGCACTGATATTGGAAACGTGAACAGGAGTCGGGGTGTTCCAGACCGTGGCGCGTTTGGGCAAGGAGCCGGCCGGCAAAGAAGACGGGGGGATCGGGGTGACCGCGACCGGCAGAGTCAATTCGTCAAGATAGGCCGTATTCATCAGTTTGAGTATCTTGTCCTGATAGGCGACGCGCCCTCTGAGCGCGGCGCTGTGAGGATTGTTTGCCATAGACCATGAGTTATAGGCCCAGAGAGCGAAATACCAGTTCTCCAGCTTGGATTTATCGCCGTCGCCGATGCGCGGCGTCGCTTCCCATTTCAGGAGCAGCATTTTCGCTCCGGAGGCGATATTGTAATCAATATCGTATTTCAAGGCGTTGACCACTTCGGCGTCGGCGGCGTTATAGCTGGTTATCTGCATGATGCCCAGTCCCGGCTGCCTGTCGCGGGAAGCGACGGGCCGGCCGGCGCCGTCAAATTGCCGCCAGCCTGATTCCACGAAAGCGACGGCTTTGAGAATTTCCGCCGGCACCTGATATTTGACCGCCGCTGCCTCCAATTTTTGGGAAATTTCCGCCGGGCTGGGATTGGTGTCCGCCGCCGCAGGCGCTGTCTGGAGAAGAAAAAGAGCAATAATGAACCCTATCAAAAAAGTATTTCTGCTTTTCTGACCGTTTGGCGATAGCATAGCATCCTCCTAAATTAGCTCGGACACGGCGCCCGGCCGTGCCGATCTCAAATTGTTCCCATAGAAACTTCATAAGCGTCTTTGAACATTATACAGGAAAATTGCGAAGATGCAAGCCATAGTTTACAATATTTTACATTCAAAAAAGGCATTGGCTGTTTCCATTGATTAGCGTTTTATCTCCGCGTTGCCGAGTTTTTCATAATAAAGAGCCAGCGCGCCGTGATCTTTCATCTCGTGTCCGTCCGCCCGCAGTGTCTGCATCATTTCCATGACCGCGGCCGTCAAAGGCAGCGGAGCGCCGACCTCGTGCCCCGTGTCCAGCACGTTGCCCAAATCTTTGATATGGAGGTTTACGCGAAAACCGGGGTCGAATTTGCGGTCCATGATCAGCGGCGCTTTGGCGTTCAGCGCGGTACTGCCCGCCAGACCGCCCTTGACGGCGTCAAAAACTTTTTCCGGAGCCACGCCGGCTTTGGCGGCCAGAAGCAGGGCTTCCGAGACGGCGGCGATATTGACAGCCACGATGATCTGGTTGGCCAGTTTTGTCACGTTGCCGGCGCCGACGTCGCCGCAGAGGACGGCCGAGGAGCCCATATGAGCCAGCAAGGGCTGCGCTTCGGCGAAATCGGCTTCCCGCCCGCCGACCATAAAGGAAAGGGTGCCGTCGATCGCTTTTGGCTCCCCGCCCGAGACCGGGGCGTCCATGAAGCGCACGCCCCGCTCCGCCAGCCTGTCGCCGATCTCACGGCTGACCAGCGGCGCGATGGAACTGGCGTCGACGACCAGCGTTCCGGCCCGCGCTCCTTCCAGCACGCCGTCCTTTTCGAGAATGACGGATTTGACCTGAGGCGAGTTGGGCAGCATGGTAAAAATCACGTCTGTCCGCTCCGCCACCGCGCGCGGGGTGGGCACCGTCTCCGCTCCCAGCGCCGCCAGCTCGTCCATGGACGCTTTTTTGTGATCAAGCACCACCAGATCCAAACCGGCTTTCACCAGATTTTTGCTCATGGGTTTACCCATGATGCCCAGACCGATAAATCCTATTTTCATGCGAATCTCCTCTTTCTTTGACAGTTTAGGGAAAAAGCGATATAATATGCTTTGTTTTGGCTTTGATTCAGTTTACTCTGATTTACTCTTTTTGTCAAGGGGATGATTTACATATTTTATAAAATATGTAAATCATCGCGAGGTGAAATACAGGAATGAAAGTGTTAGTGGCGCTGGATTCTTTCAAGGGCAGCCTGACGAGCCGCGAGGCCGGTCAGGCGGTGGCGGCGGGGCTGCGGCGGGCGGCGCCGTCGGCGGTGGCGCGAGTCGTACCTATGGCCGACGGCGGCGAGGGGACGGTGGACGCGCTCGTAGAAGCTTTGGGCGGAACGCGGCGAAACGCGCGCGTCGCCGGCCCCTTGGGCGCGCAGGCGGAGGCCGGATACGGCCTCTTGCCGGACGGCACGGCGGTGATAGAGATGGCAGCCGCTTCGGGGCTGCCGCTCGTGCCGCCGCGCCTGCGCGACCCCCGCCGCGCGTCAACGCGGGGGACGGGGGAATTGATGCTGGCGGCTTTAGACAGCGGGGCGCGGCGTTTGCTGATCGGCATCGGCGGCAGCGCGACGAACGACGGCGGGGCGGGCATGGCCCAGGCCCTGGGCGCGCGGCTGCTTGACGCGGCGGGCGCGGAACTCCCGCCGGGCGGCGGCGCGCTCGGCCGTTTAGCCCGGGTCGACATCAGCGGTCTTGACCCGCGGCTCCGGGAGACGGAGATCGTAGTGATCTCCGACGTCACCAACCCGCTGTGCGGGCCTTTGGGCGCTTCCGCGGTCTATGGCCCGCAAAAAGGCGCTTCGCCGGAAGACGTGCGGGAGCTGGACGCCTGTCTCGCTCATTACGCTCGCGTGCTGCGGGATCAGCTCGGCCAAGATATTGCCGAAGCGCCGGGCGCGGGGGCGGCCGGCGGGCTGGGAGCCGGGCTCCTGGTGTTCGCGGCGGCGCAGCTCCGGCGCGGCACGGACGCCGTGCTGGACACGCTGCGTTTTGACGAGATGCTCGCGGACTGCGACGTGGTCGTGACCGGCGAAGGGCGTATAGACGCCCAATCTGCTTTTGGCAAATTGCCCCAGGGGGTGGCGGCCCGCGCCAAAGCGCAGGGCAAACCGGCGCTCGCCATCGTCGGCGCGGTGGCCCCGGGCGCGGAAGTCCTGTATGACGAGGGTTTGACCGCTATAATCCCCATATGCGACCGGCCGATGACTTTAGAGGAAGCGATAGCTGACGCGGCCCGGCTGGTGCAGGGCGCGGCGGAACGGGCTTTTCGCCTGCTGCTAAGGGAGTGCTGACTTCGGGTTGTTCAGGGCATCCCGCTCCGCGATCCGCACCGCGTGGACCGCGTAACGCGCGTCGCGGAAATCATATGTGCAAGTGGAGAGGGTCAGCACATGATCCTCCGCCGTCACGGGAATATCGCTTTTGATCAGTGATTTTTCCCGGATTTCCCGCAGGAAACGCTCCGCGTCTTCCTCGTTTCTATAGTTCGGCGTGCGGTAATCATAATTGGGTTCTGTTACATAAACGGCAAAAATCTCATAGTCATAGTATTTTTTGTCGAGCATCACCGTCACAAGGTGGTGTTCATCCCAAAAACTCTGCTTCCGGTAGCGCTGCAACGCTCCGAACATCGTTTCGTCGTTGGGAAAAGTATGTCCGTATATTATGGTGTTAAAGTCGTTCAGCAAAGAGTCGTTGCGGTAATCCATGTAAATGGAGCCGAATTTATAGGGCTGTCTCTGGAAACTCATCTTCAGGTAATAATCATTGTTCACGGTTTGCGTGACCGGATAAAGAACGGGCGTGCCCTCGACCTCCAGCCAGGCTACAGTGTCCGGATTGGAGTCTTGCAGCGTTTCCAGCAAATGGGTTTTTTCGATCTCGGCGGCATAGGCGGCTTCCGCGGCGGCGGCCGCCTCCAGCCGCGCGGCTTCCGCCGCGGCCGCCTCCAGCGCCATTTCCTGGCGCAACCGCTCCTGCAAGAGGACCTGCTGATGATCCTGCCATTTTTCATAGATGTAATTGCCGCCTAAAATGAGGGCCGCGACAATCAATACACCCGTTAAAATATTTTGGAACTGACGTTTGCCGGGCATTCCGATCACATCCTCCTTCAGGGAAGCATTTTTGATTCGGACAGCAACTCAGTTGATTATAACAGAACAGCCGGTTAAGAGCAATACCCCCGCCGCTCAAAGCGAAAGGCGTTACCGGGCGCCGGCCATCCGGCGCAAAACTTCCGAGACATACTCCTGCGTGCGGACAAAAGAGCGAAGATCCAGCCATTCGTCCGGCGTGTGGTACAAGCCCATATCCGGGCCTATAGCCACTATATCCATATCCGGAATGAGCGAGACGATAACGGAACACTCCAAACCGGCGTGTACGGCTTGGATAAGGGGTTCCTGCCCGCGCAAACCGCGAAAAACCTCACTCATGAAGGCGCACAGCTCGCCGGTCGGTTTGGGAGCCCAAGCCGGGTAAGGGTCGGCCGGGCGGATGTTTTCCGCGCCGAGACAAGCCGCCAGCCGGCTGATATCCGCGGCAAGGGTTTTTAAAGCCGGCGCCGTGTCGGCCCGCAGAGAAACGACCAGCTCGACGGCGCCGGGTTTTGTGCGGATAACGCCGTGATTGAGCGACAGGGCCACCAGATCCGGGAAATCGCCGCTCATGCGCAAACGGCCGGTCGGCAGCAGATTAAGCAAATTGATCAGCCTTTCCGCCACACCGTCCGGCAGCACGGCGCCGGCCCCGTCACCCAGATCGAAAGCGGCGATGTCCGGCAGACTGCCGTCTTTTACCTCGATACATAGTCCCGGCTCTCCGGCGGCAAACATGAGCTTCATATCCCGGATCACCGCCGCGAGCAATTCGCGCGCTTTGGCGCTTTCCGCCGCCGGCAGGCAGATCATGGCGCTGCACTCGCGCGGTATGACGTTAGAAGCGGCGCCACCCTGTATCCCCGCGATGGTAAAATCCAATTTTTCCCTTTTGAGGGCCGCCAATATCATCGCCAGAAGCTTAATCGCGTTGGCGCGCTCCTTGCCGATGTCCGCGCCGGAATGACCGCCCTGCAGGCCTTGAACGCCGATATGGAAAAACTTGCTGCCCGGCGGCAGCACCTGACGGAATGTCCTCACTTCCATATGGAGGTTAAGACCGCCCGCGGCCCCGATCAAAAACGTTCCTTCCGGGCCGGCGTCAAGATTTATCATCCGTCTGCCGGTAATCAGAGCCGGGTCAAGAGCCGAGGCTCCTTTGAGACCGATTTCCTCCTGCGAGGTAAACAAACATTCCAGCGGCGGATACACAGTTTCCCTGTCGTCAAGCAGCGCCAGCATCAAGGCCACCGCCACGCCGTTGTCAGCGCCGAGGGTCGTGCCTCTGGCCCGCAGGCGTTCACCTTCTACATATAAGTCCAGCGGCTGTGTGAGAAAATCATGCCGGATATCCGGTTCCGCGGCGCAAACCATGTCCGTATGGCCTTGCAGTACGACGGGCGGCAAGGTTTCCGCACCCGGTCCGCCCGGTTTTTTGATATAAACATTGTGCATCCCGTCACGGTGAAACCATAGCTCCCGCTCCGCGGCGAAACCCGTTAAGTAATCGGCTATGCCCTCTTCATGGCCCGAAGCGCGCGGAATTCGGCTTATCTCCTCAAAAAAACGCAAACATCCCTGTACTCCCATCATGCCACCCTTTCCTGCATAAGATTTTTTCAACAAAAAAGGCTCTCGTCCAAGGCGAAAGCCATGTTATTATGGTTGCGGGGGCCGGATTTGAACCGACGACCTCCGGGTTATGAGCCCGACGAGCTACCACTGCTCTACCCCGCGCTGTCTCTGGAGCCGACGATGGGACTCGAACCCGCAACCTGCTGATTACAAATCAGCTGCTCTACCAATTGAGCTACATCGGCAACTTGAACACTTTTTTCAGTTTACCAAAAAAACCGGCGCTTGTCAACCACGGCGCGCAGATAAATTTTCGCCGCTTTCGTATGCCTTGACTTTACGCTGATTCAGGTGTATAGTGCTTCATTGCGAAAGCCCATCAAGGAGGTGCGCCGCTTGCAGAACACGCCCGGGAAAACCGCGGCCGAACGAACTAAAATGCTGGGGAGCGGCAGTATCAACCAACTGCTCTTCAATTTTTCCGTGCCGGCCATTGTGGGGATGCTGGTCAACGCTTCTTATGTAATTATCAACCGGATCTTCATCGGCAACGCCGTAAACGGCGGTAAAGACGCCATCGCCGGGATCACGGTCACTTTTCCTATCATGATCCTTTTCATGGCGATCTCCATGTTGGTGGGGGTCGGGGCGACGACTCTCATTTCTCTGAACCTGGGGCAAAACAAGGTCAAGGAGGCGGAGGAGATCCTCGGCAACGCCCTTTTTCTGATGTTCCTCCTGCCCTTCCTCCTGTGCGCCGGCATGTATATGTTCATCGAACCGCTGATGCTGATGGTGGGAGCGAGCGAAGTCACGCTGCCTTATGCCGTTAAATATATGACGATCCTGATGCCCAGTCTGATCATCATGTCCGTGAGCATGGGCATGAACAATATCATCCGGGCGGAAGGCAGCCCGGTGATGGCCATGTCCACTCAGATCCTGGGCGGGGCGGTCAACGTGGGCTGCAATTATCTGCTGGTCATCGTCTATCCTCTGGGAGTGCAAGGCGCCGCTCTCGGAGCGGTGCTGGGTCAAATCTGTTCGGTGATCTGGGTCATGTCCTACTTCCTGATGCCCGGGCGCTCACTGCTGCGGATCCGCTTAAAAAACCTGAAACTGCGGCCCGCGGTGATCACGTCTGTCTGCACGGTCGGGCTGGCGCCGTTTTTAATGCAGGTGACCGCCAGCATCCAACAGTTTATCTTGAACATAGTCCTGCAGCAGCACGGCGGCGACATGGCGCTCACGGCTTTTGGCATCGTCGGCAGCCTGTCCCAGATTTTGGTCATGCCTCTGGTGGGACTCAGCCAAGGGGCCCAGCCCATCATCGGCTACAACTACGGCGCCCACCGTATGGACCGGGTCAGGGAGGTTTTGCTAAAAGCGGTAGCTTGGGCCACGGTTTTTGCGACTTTTTCCTGGATCATTATCCAGACCAGCTCCGCCCGCTTAGTCAGCATTTTCCTGGCGAACGAACCGGAGACCTCGGCTCTGGCCGCCCATGCTCTGAGATGCTTCTTTGCCGTATTGTTTGTGATCGGGTTTCAGGTCATCTGCTCCGGATATTTCCAGGCAATCGGCAAGCCCAGACAGGCAGCCTTTTTGACTTTAAGCCGCCAGATCCTGTTTTTTATTCCCCTGCTACTGATCCTGCCGCGTTTCACAGGTCTGGAGGGCGTGTGGATATCGCCGCCCATCGCTGACGCCGCCTCCAGCCTGATCACAGCTTGCTTCATTTTGATAGAAATGCGAAACAGCGGAATGCTTCGCGGACAGGCGTCAATGGACGAGAAGTGAATGGATCGACTATGTACTATCCGGTGCAAATACCTTTTATCTTAAACAGACGGTTCGCCGAGTCCATACGCTACGCGGAGGAACCCCAGCCGCCCGGGGGTTTTGTCATTTGTTTTTGGGAAATGACGCCGCTGAACAAGCGAAAAATCGAAGTGGACAATGTGATCGTTACGGATGGCTGCATCGACCTTGTGCTTGAGTACGACCGCGGGCTGATTGGTTATGCCGGTATGAGCAAAACCGAATTCCACTATAAAATCGATTCGGCGGCGAGATGTATGGGAGCGCGGCTGAAACCGGGCGCTTTTCACCAGCTTACGGGCCTGCCGGCGGGCGCGGCGATGGATGCCTTTCTTCCCCTCGATGTGGCGGATAAGGCGTTCGACGCCGCCGACTTTTTTGCCCTTTCATTTGAGCGGGCCAAGGCGCGGTTTCGGGAATATTTGCGCGCGCTGATCGGCGATAAAACTCCGGATGATTTCACCTTGCTTTTTGACGCTTTGAGCGGGTCGCCACCCCTTACGACCGGGGCCTTGTATGATCGGCTCCATTTCAGCCCGCGGCAGTGTCAGCGGCTTTTCGCCAAACATTTCGGGCTCACGCCGCAAATGGCGCTTTGTCTGATCCGTTTTCAGAAATGTCTGGAAATACTGACCGACGGGAAAGCCGCGCCCGGTGATATTTTGAATATGGCCGCCTATTACGACCAGTCCCATTTCATTAAAGATTTCAAGCGAAACATAGGGCTGACGCCGCTGGAACTGATACGGCGCTGCGCGAGTTAGTCGGTCCTTATTTCAGCGACGACCCCGTCTTTCAGCACTATCTGCGCCCGGCCCAGCGCCGTGAAATCATCCCCCACTTTCAATTCCCATGGCCCTTCCAGAGAACCGGCCGCGATTTCCTCTCCTTCCCGCAATTCCTGCACCTCGCCGATCCGCCGCATTATTTCGTCCTTGCGGCGGAAAAAACGCTGGGATTCGCCGTCCAGCTGTTTGCGCAAATTTTCCGCTTGAGAGCCGTCGCCGCCGCGCAAGGCAAATCCTGCCAGCATTTTGTTTTTTTCTTCCTCAAAACCGTCGATCTCCTTCATCAGTTCCGTCAACTGATCATGCAGCTGGCGCAGCGATATATCTTTGGACTGTCCGGTCACGATTTGCCTGAGCGTGATTTCCCGAAAAATGGTGATTGTCATCGCTTTTCCTCCGTTTCCGCCGGGCCGGGCGCCACCAGGCCGCCGGTATTCAGTATGAGGGCGGCGGCGGACACGGCGCTGTCCAGAGCGGCGGAAAGGGCGCCCGCCGCGTCGATCGCCGGCAACGGCTCCAGCCGGCCGGTCTGCGCGTTGAATCCCATCTGGGGCGAGGAGCGGCTGAGTTTGTCCAAGACGGCTTCTCCGGAGACGTCCGCGTTGGCGGCCAGCCGCCGCAGCGGTTCCCGCAGGGTCAGAGCGTAAGCCCGCAGGCCGGCCAACGCCGCTTCGCCGGCCTCGGTTTCTGGGTAAACCCCGCCGGCCATATCCCGTTCCAACGCCTCGGCCGCCCGTAAAAACGCCAGCCCGCCTCCAGGGACCCAACCGGTAGTCCCCGCCAGTTGGGCGGCCCGTGCCGCGGCACGAACGCGGCCCAGCCGCTCCAGCATTTCCGGCCGGGTCGTCCCGCCGACTTTGATCCGGGCCGCGCCGCCTTCCAGCCAGCCCAGCCTGCTTTCCAGCACGTCTTTGCTCCAGCCCGGCAGCTTACTGTCGCGCAGCGCCCGCACTTCCGCCCGGCGCGCCGCGATAGCCGCCTCATCCCCGCCGCCGCCGATGACGCTCGTGTTTTTCGCGCCGACTTCCGCCCGTTTCGCCTCTCCCAACCAGGCGGCCGTGACCGCCGCCCACTCCGTATCCTCAGCCGCGGTCAAAACCCGGCCGCCGGTAATGGCGGCAATATCCTTCAATTCCTCCAAACCCCGCTCACCGGCGGCCGGCGGCAAAACCGCCGTTATTTCCAGGCCTCCCTGTCGGCGGGCCGTCAAAATGAGCGTGAGCAGATCCGTCGATATATCGGCCGCGATGAGGAGCAGCGGCCGCCGCCGCTCAAAGGCCGCCGCTAGAAGGGCCTCGATTTCCTGTGCGTAAGCGACGCGCCTGTCGGTCAAAAAAATGAGCGGTTGCGGCAGAACAGCCAG
>JAISEW010000180.1 GCA_031263945.1 Gracilibacteraceae bacterium
GTAGGGGGTTCAAAATTTTGAACCCCTACGGGGCAGGAGATGGATTCCGGCATGAAGCCGGAATGACGTAGGGGATGGCTTGCCCGCCTATTAACTGTAACGACGATTCCCAAGAATACGGCTATTCCGGCAATCATATATTATTTCGGCAATTACGGAGAGCAATTAAGGAGTCGGCGGAAATGAATTCTCTGTCTTAGAAGGAAGCCGCATCCATGCGGATATTTTCCTCGAACATTAGGGACTGTTTACGGCAAAACTGTTTTGGCCGCTGTAGGCAATGACTCTTGTCACCGTGAAACTGCTGCCTGGCGGAGTAATGTGGAAAAAGGCTTTCGGCAAAACGCTGAAAGCCTTGATCTAACTGGCGCGCACATAGGGATTCGAACCCCAGACCCTCTGCTTAGAAGGCAGATGCTCTATCCAACTGAGCTATGTGCGCACATATAAAAAACAGCGGCGGCGACCGTTTAGACGCGTCCGCCAAGTCACATTATAGTACGGATCCCTCCGTTCGTCAAGTTTGGTAAAATATGGCAGAAGTATGGATTCCGGCATAAAGCCGGAATGACGCCGGAGGCACTCTCAACTCTCCTTCGCCGGCCCTTGCACCGTTACGATGGCCGCGGATTTATCCGTCATCGGCGCCGTATACTGCCTGACCGTAGTCAAACAGTCGCGCGGGCATACGTCGACGCAGAAATTGCAGACGAGACAGCGCGTGCGGTTGATCGTCCAGACGCGATCCGGGCGCGAGACCTCTATCGCTTCCGTCGGGCAGCGCTTGGCGCACAGATTGCAAAAAATGCAGTTGGCGGGGTCCATTTCGATGGCGCCGCGCGTCAGCGGGTAAAAATCATTTTTGATCACCGGATACATGGCGGTGGCCGGTTTGCCAAACAGGCTTTTCATCACGGTTTTGCCGATCACGTTAAAAGCCACGCTGATTCACCTTACCTTTCTGTGCAGCTGATGCAGGGATCGATGGTCAGGGCGAGCAGCGGCACGTCCGCCAGATCGCAGCCGGGGATGATATGCAGCAGGGGGATGAGATTGGCGAAGGTAGGCGTCCGCACGCGAAAACGGTCCAGATATTTCGTGCCGTTGCCTTTTCCGTAATAAACGGCCTCGCCGCGCGGCTGCTCCAGCCGGGATAAATACTCGCCCTGCGGGCTGCCTTTCACCGGGACCGCCACTTCGCCGCCGGGCATTTTTTCTATGCATTGGCGAATGATGTCCAGGGACTGATAGATCTCCCGCGCGCGCACCGCGATCCGGGCCTGACAGTCGCCGGCGTTTTCCGTCACGGGCTCGAACTCCATATCCCCGTAGGCGGCATAACCCAGTTTCCGCGCGTCCATCGCCACGCCGCTGGCCCGCAGCATCGGTCCGACGGCCCCCAGCTGAAAAGCCTCATCCTTGGTGAGGACGCCCAGACCGACGCAGCGCTTCTGCACGGTGTAATCCCGCATAAACACGTCGGTCAGCGGCCGGATATCTTTTTCCACATCCTTCAGAACGCCGCCGATCCGCCGCAAGGTGTCGTCATCCACATTTTTCCATAGACCGCCGACCTTGCAGACGCTGAAAATGACGCGCCCGCCGGTCGTTTCCTCAAAAATATCCAGCACCTTTTCCCGCACGCGCCAGCAGTGCATGAACAGGCTTTCAAAGCCGAAAGCGTCCGCCATGAGCCCCAGCCAGAGCAAATGGCTGTGGACGCGGGACAACTCCCCCCAGAAAGAGCGCAGATACTTGGCCCTTTCCGGTATTTCCACGCCCATCACCGCCTCTATCGTCTGGACGTAGCCCTGTCCGTGGATAAAACTGCAAATGCCGCAAATGCGCTCGATAACAAAAGCCATTTCCTGGAAGTCGCGTTTTTCCACCAGTTTTTCCAGGCCGCGGTGGATAAAGCCGATGGAGGGCACGGCGCCGACTACCTTCTCGTCTTCCAGAATGAGATCCAGATGCAGCGGTTCCGGTAAAACAGGGTGCTGCGGCCCGAAGGGGATGATCGTTCGTTCGCCCATCTCAGTTTCCCTCCCCGTCCGCCGGTTTTTTCAAATTGATCGGCGCTTTTTCTTCCACAACCGTTTCCGGCTCAGCCGGCGCCGCCTCCGGCTTTGGTTCTTCCGCCGCGGCCGGTTTTTTCAGGTCGATCGGCGTCTACTCCGCGACGGCCGCCTGCTTCACCGGCGTCTTTTTCACCGGCGCCGCCACCTCGGCAAAAGCCCTGGGTTTAGCCGTCTCGTACAGCGTGCCGCCAAAATCGATGGCCATGCCGGTAAATTCCACGCCGTAGAGTTCCGAAATCTCGTTTTCATAAAGCACGGCCGCCAGGAACACGCCGCTGACGCTGGGCACGGCCCCGTCCGTTTCGGCCGGTATTCGGTACTGCTCTATAGAAAGATCCTGTTTTTCAAACGTATAAATTATGAACATTTCCGATGGAGTTTTCACGCAATGCATCTGGGCGAACCGGTAACCCAGCGCTTTATTCCGCTGCGCGATCTCGACGACCTCCGTTTTGACCGCCGGAAAAAAAACCTGCGGGTCCATTAGCTTGCCACCTTTCCTTTTTCCCCGTATTTGGCCTCCAGCACGCCCAGACCCAGCACCACGCCGTCGATAATCGCCTCCGGCCGCGCCGCGCATCCCGGCACGTAGACGTCCACCGGGATGACCGTGTCCACGCCGCCGCTGACATTGTAACATTCGCGGAAAACCCCGCCGGAAGCGGCGCAGGCCCCGATGGCGACGACCACCTTCGGCTCGGCCATCTGGTCGTAAATATTTTTGATGACCGCCTTGTTCTGCTCGTTCACGGAACCGGTCACCACGAAAATATCCGCGTGTTTGGGATTACCGATATTCAAAACGCCGAAACGCTCCACGTCATAAACCGGCGTCAGGCAGGCCAGCACCTCGATGTCGCAGCCGTTGCAGCTTGAGGCGTCGTAATGCACCAGCCAGGGAGATTTTGGTAAAAAAGACATTTTATTACACCTCGCTTATCTGAACGCCAGAAGGACGACGTTGCTCACGCCCAGCACGAGCGTGACGGCCCAGGAACTGGCGAGAGCGTGCTGCCATTTCAGGCGCGCGTTATTGTTGTCTATAAACACTTCCAGGAAATAGGCGGCCAGCGTCACTATGACGGCCACGACCGGGACCGGGGCAAAAAACAGGTAGACCATGCCTAAGAGGAACACGTTTTCATACCAATGCGCTATCTCGATCAGAGCCAGATCGCGGCCGGAAAACTCCGTCGTGAGCCCGCGCACGATCTCCTGATGCGCGTGATGGGACATGGAGATGTCAAAAGGGGATTTGCGGAACTTGATCGTCAGGATGAAGAGAAAACCCAGGAAGATGAACGGCAGATGCAAAAAGAGCATCCCGTCGTGCCGCGCGATATCCACGGAGCTGAAACTGCCCGTCGCCATATACATCCCGACTACGGTCAGGATGACCATCGGTTCGTAAGACACCATCTGGATCATTTCCCGCTCCGCGCCGATATGGGCATAGGGGGAAAACGTGGAATACGCCGCGACGATCAGGAACACGCTGGCCAAAGTCAGCGCGAAAACCGCCAGGAGCAGGTCGCCGCCGCCGAACAAGATGCAGCCCGCGATGACCACGAAGACGAAAAACCCGAGGATATATACTTTTTGCTGCCGGTTGACCACGATGTTCTCTTTTTGCCAGAGTTTCAGCACATCGTAAAAAGGCTGCAGGAGCGGAGGGCCATAGCGGCCCTGCATCCGGGCCGAGACGACCCGGTCCGCGCCGGCCAGAAGGCCGCCCACTACCGGCGCCGCCGCCAGATAGATCAGGATCCCGATCACGGTTGCCGCCGTCACGTCCATTATACCACCACCCCCAACATTATGATGATCAGAATAAGCGTCGAGAGCACTCCCAGCGGAAAGAGACGGCTCTCGCCAAAAATGCCCTGCAGATAAAGGCTTTTCAGGGATATCTGTATATCCTGCCCCATGGCGCCGTGAAATTTCTCTTTTTCCGCCAGATTGGCCCCGGCCAGGTATTGCGGCCGGAAATGCCTCTCCCGTTTGCCGGGAAAAACGAGCGGCACGGTCAGCACGACGACCGTCGCCATCATGATCAGCAAAGTGGCGATATTATTCATATCTTGCCAGTATATCTGGCGGTATGTTTCGAAGATAAACGGTTCCAGCACATATTTCGATATCAGCGGAAATAAAACGCACACGCCCGCCGTCATGACCGAAAGCACGGCCAGCGTGAGGGCCTGAGTGCGCGGCACATGCGTCTCCACGTTTTCGGGCGCGGATTTGACGATCAGGATCTTGCCCAGCCATTTGACCCAGAACATCAGAGTCACCGCGCTGCCGAAGGCCACGAATATGGTCAGGATCGGGTTGGCGTCCACGAGGCCCTCCAAAGTGGCCCATTTGCTGATTAGCATCCCGAAAGGCGCGAGAAACATGCCCGCGATGCCGACGACCATGCCGGCCGCCACGCGCGGCAGATAACCCGCCAGACCGTCCATGGACTCGATGCGCCGGCTGCCGATGACATGCTCCGCCGTGCCGACGGAAAGGAACAGCAGAGACTTGGCGATGGCGTGGAAGATGACGAGCATCACCGCGGCCCAGGCGAGCTTGTGGTTGCCGATGCCGGCGCAGACGATGATGAGGCCGAGATTGGCGATCGTGGAGTAGGCCAAGACGCGTTTGGCGTCGTTTTGCGATATAGCCATGCAGGAGGTGAGCAGGAACGTGACCGCGCCCACCAGCGCGACAAAAAGCCCGACGGTTTTACCGCCGTCGACATAGGCGAAGACCGGCGAAAGGCGGATCACGAGATAAACGCCCGCTTTTACCATAGTGCTGGAATGCAGCAAGGCGGAAACCGGCGTCGGCGCCACCATCGCCCCCAAAAGCCAGGCACTGAACGGCATCTGCGCCGATTTGGTCAGACCGGCAAAAGCGAGGAGGGCCACAGGCAGAAGCACCGCGCCGCCCGGCAGGTCATGCAATTCGCTCAGCGATATGGTATGGGCGTTCAAGGTCAGAAAGAACAAGGCGGCGGAAAAAGCCAGACCGCCGCACAGGTTGAGTTTCAGGGCGAGGAAGGAGTTGCGCACGGCGACGGCGTCCCGCCCGTAACCGATGAGGAAGAAGGAGCAGAACGTCGTGACTTCCCAGAAGAAAAAGAGCCACACGAGGTTATTGGCGAAAATAAGACCGTTCATCGCGCCGAGGAAGGCGAAGACGATGAAGAAAAAGAAATTCGAGCGATCGGGCACGTCCTCGTGATGGCGGTGATATTCCTCCATGTAACCGAGGGCGAAAAAGGCTATCAGGCTGCCGATAACGCCGATAATAAGCGTCATAACGACGGAAAGATTGTCCGCGAACAAATTGTTTTCCGCGTGTACGGTATTCGCCAGCCAGACTTCATAAACGACGGTCATGATCAGCCCGGCCAGCATGAGCGCCATCGCCAGATATTGTTTGCGCCGGAGGGAAATGACCGTGACGATAACGCCCAATGCGAGTTCCGCCGCAAAAATAAGCAAATCGACCGCGTGACCGCCGGCCGCGAAATACACCGGCGCTCCGCGGCCCAAGACCAGCGCCGCCAAGATGATCGACGCCGCCGCGATCACGGCGGCGGAGACGCTGACCACGGTCTGACGCGCCCGCCCCTTGGGCGCTGCCAAGAGCAGGAAAGCGACCGCCGCCGGGAACAGGATCAGGAACAGCAACAAGGCTTGCATATTGGCACACTCAACCCCTTATTATTTTAGTACACCTCTTATTATAAATTGCCGTGGCTATAATTTCAACCAATTTGATTGGAAAATTGCGTTTTCCGGGTTAAAAAACTGCTTTATATGTTCATTTTCCTTGAGTATTAGAGAAAACTTTCACAACTGGCGGGGGAATTTCATAATTTGCCCCAGGCCGCGTCTGAAATCCATCCTCCTTTCGTTACTGTCCCGGGATCCTCCTTTCTTCGTCACTGTTGGCCTGTCCCGGGATCCATTATAGCCTGGATGGAGGGATCTTGCAATGAGGCGGCGTTTTCCCAGTCGAGGGCGAACACGGATCTCATTTTTTCCGCGCAGGCCGGCGCCGGTATGGTCGCCAGCGTTTCATGATTAATGACAAAAGTGGCGTGCGACCAGGCGGAGGCGGCGAAGAGCAGCGTTTTTTCATCAAAAACCGCAAAAGTGTAATCCATGATCTCCGGCGTATCTTCCCCGCCGCCCTGATACAGGCGCACTTCCACGCCGGCGGCCAGCAAGCGCTCCAGACTGTTGGGCGTCGCGGTCACCACGTCGGGATTCAGCAGCGCCCGCACGACGCAGCCTCGCTCCCGGGCGGCGATCAGGGCGTTCAGGGTGTCTTCCTGGCTGATTTGAATGCTTTCTACCAATATTTCCTTGTTGGCGCCGTCGATCCGGCGCAAAACCTCCAGGCGCAGAGCGGCGCCTTCACTCATCGTCACTTGGCTGTCGTCGGCCGGGCTGCTCGCGGGCAATGACAAAGAAAGCGTGGTCGTGTACTGCCAGTCCGCGGCGAAACTGCGGGCCAAACGCGCGGCCGCTCCGCCGTCCAGCCGCACAGCCATACGGCGCGCGGCGCCGGCCGCCCAATCGGAACTGTAGAGCAGCGCGGCGGTCCCGTCGGCCACCATGTAGCGGACCCGCTGATACTGGCCGCGCTGGGCCGGATAATATTGCACGGAAACATTATCGTTTTTCAGGATTTCCACTGTTTGTTGATTGGCGGCCTGCCAGCGGTCCAGCAAAATATGAACGTCAACGCCGGCCCGCGCTCTTTCGATCAGAAGATCCCGCAGCTCCGGGTCGCTGAATATGAATTGCTCCGCCCAGAGCGTCGTTTGGGATCCCCGGATGAGCGCCGCCGTTTCTTCCTTTATGACGGCGGCGTCCGTCAGCACCGCCTCGGCCGGCAAGGAGGAAACCGGCGTCTCATCGGATTGAGCGCCCCGGGGCCAAAGGCCGCAGCCGGCCAGCAGTCCGGCCGCCAGTAAAAAGCAGACAAATCGCTTCATGACATATTGTCAATTTCTTTTATCAAAGATTTTTCCATTCAGTATTGATCCCG
>JAISEW010000188.1 GCA_031263945.1 Gracilibacteraceae bacterium
TGCGCGTGAGAATGTGTATAATAAGCGCAGGGCAAAGCAGAAAACGAGAAAGGTCGAAGTCTGCGTAAAATCCAATAAAATAAGGAGAGTGAGACATAATGGACACCCAAAACATAAGCAAAAAAGCCCTCGCCCTGCTGCTGACGGCGGCGCTGACGCTGATTTTGCCGCCGTTATCCGCCGCCGCGCTGGATGAAACCGCGCCTAATTACAGCGACGTGAAATCCTCCGACTGGTTTTACGGCGATGTGGCTTTCGTAACCGCCCGCGCTCTGATGGCACCCACGGCGGCGGACAAATTCAGCCCGAACCTGCCCGCGACCCGCGCCATGCTCGTCACGGCGCTGTATCGCCTGGCCGGTTCCCCCAGAGCAGACGGCATATACGCGGATCTTTCCGCTGAAGCCGCCGCCTGGGCGGCGCAAACCGGCATAACGGACGACGCCGGCGCGGGAAGCTTCGCCTCGGACGTAAGTATCACGCGCGAGGAAACGGCGACTCTGATCTTCAACTACGCCAGATACGCGGGCGCGACCCCCGGCAAAGAACCGGCGCTGCCTGACTTCGCCGATATGGACAAAGTGTCCGTCTGGGCGCTTGACGGCCTGCGCTACTGCGCCGACACAGGCGTTATCCCCGCCGGGCCGGACAATCTCTTTGACCCGAAAGGCGAGAGTACCCGCGCCGAGCTTGCGGCCATGCTGCACAGATTTGTATTGACTATGGCGGGAGAGGGTGTTTCCGCGGATCCCAATCCCCGGACCGGCCTGCCGTTTTCACCGGAATACGCGGCCATGGCCGCCCTTATCGGCGCGGCGGCGCTCACAAGATTAAATTATTTCTCCAGCCGTTTCAGACCTTGATTTTTTCACCATACCTGTGTAATAATGTATATGCGCCGTCGCCATCTATATCATTCTCAATATATTCGGCAGCGGCGCTTTATTTTAGACTGAACGAAAAGGAAGTGAGGGCGAGACAATGAGAAGCCGCATTATCGTCGACAGCTGCTGCGACATGACGCCGGAGATGAAGGGCCAGATGAACGTCGTTGCGGTTCCCCTGACCATGACGGTGGACGGTGTGGAATACCGAGACGACGAACGCCTTGATTTGAGCGATTTTATGGACAAACTGAAACGTTTTATGGGAAAAGCCGGTTCCGCTTCTCCGTCGCCGTTTCTATATCAGAAAGCCATCGAAAACTCTGATAACGCTTATGTCGTCACCTTATCCGGCAAACTGTCCGGCTCGCACAGCAACGCGGTCCTCGGCAACAACGCGGCTTCGGAAAACGGGAAAGGCGCGGCCTGCGTTTTTGATTCCAAAAGCGCGTCGGCGGGCGAAACCTTGATCGCCATCAAAATACACGACCTGATCAAGAGCGGTATACCGCAGGATAGCGTCATCGATACCGTTCACCGCTTCATTGACGGGATGAAAACATATTTCGTGTTGGAAAATTATGACAATTTGCGCAAAAACGGGCGGCTCAGCCGGGTGGCGGGAACGCTCGCCCATATCCTGGACATCAAGCTGATCATGGGCTCCGACGGCAACGGGGAGATCGCTTTGTTTGACAAATGTCGGGGCATCAACAAGATGACGCGCCGTCTGATCAATCTCATCGCGGACAGCGGCAAAGAAACAGAAAATGAAAATATCGTCATATCCCATTGCAATAACCGTGGTTTGGCGGATCAGCTGACCTCGTTTATCAAGGAGCGGTTTCACTTTAAAACGGTATACGTCGTGCCCATGGGCGGCCTGAGTTCGCTGTACGCGGACGACAAAGGGGTCATACTCGCTTTTTGAGCGGTTCCGCATGAGAAGAAAATGAAAGGGATCGCGCATGGAATTCCACGGGTTCGCCCTGGACAGGTTTCAAACTGAGGCCATTGAAGCCCTCGACCGCGAGGAGTCGGTGATAGTGTCCGCCCCTACCGGCACAGGCAAGACGCTCGTCGCCGATTATCTGGCGGAAAAAATGCTGGGCGCGGGCCGCCGCGTCATATATACCGCGCCCATCAAAGCCCTCAGCAATCAGAAATTCAAGGATTTTACCGGGCAGTTCGGCCCGGACGCGGTGGGGATCATGACGGGCGACGTGGTGATGAACCCGGAGGCCCCGCTTTTGCTGATGACGACGGAGGTTTTTCGCAACCAAATATTGGAAGATGATCCCAAGCTGCGCGACATCGCCTGGGCCATTTTTGACGAGATCCACTGGCTGAGCGACGAGGAACGCGGCGCCGTCTGGGAAGAAGCCATCATCCTCGCCCCGGATCACATCCGTTTTCTCGGCCTCAGCGCCACGATCGCCAACGCCGCGGAACTGGCTCGCTGGATCGAGGATATCCGCCAGATCCCCGTCACGCTGATCGAGGAACACCGGCGCGTCGTGCCGCTTTCTTATTATTATTTCACCAAAGAAACGGGATTCACCGATCTACCCAATCTGATGGAAGTTTACCGCGCCCGCCGCAAGGAGGCTGTCGCCGAGGCCCAGACTCCCCTCTTTTCCTCCTCCACCCATATCGATCTCATCACGGCGATCGAAAAAGAGTACCTCCCCTGTCTCTACTTCGTCTTCAGCCGCCGGGGCTGCGGGGAAAAGGCGCACGCGCTCGCCGAGCGGCGCAATTATCTGCGCCCGGAGGAAAGCGCCGACGTCTGCGATATGTTCCGCCGCCGGCTGGGCCCGGAGAGCGAATGGTCGGTCTCCACCCGCGCCCTGTACCGCGCCTGCGAACGCGGCGTCGGCTATCATCACGCCGGTTTGCTGCCGGCGCAGAAATCCCTCGTCGAGGATCTGTTTTTCGCGCGGCTGATCCATGTGATGTATTGCACGGAAACATTCAGCGTCGGCATAAATTACCCGGTGCGGGCCGTGTGTTTTGACGCGCTGTATAAATATGACGGCCGCCGCTTCCGGCCGCTGGCCAACCATGAGTTTTTCCAGATGTCGGGCCGGGCCGGGCGGCGCGGGCTGGATGAGCGGGGGTTTTCTTTCGCCCTCGTCGATATGACCCGCCTGGAAAAAGAGCCGCCGCTGGAGTTCGACATCAGCCGCCTGGAGCCGCTGGCCAGCCGTTTTCGCCTTTCTTACAACACCGTACTCAACCTCATCGCCACCTTGAACGCCGAACAAATTGACATTTTTTTCCAAAAAAGCTTCGCCTCTTACGCGGGCGTCAAGGCTTTCGCGGAACTGGAGCGAAAAAAAAACCGGCTGGACAAGGAATATGACCGCCTGAGCCGGGTAGTGTGCTCTCTGGCGGAGACATACCGCTGCCCGCTGCTCCACCACCCGAAAGCGCAGGAAGTCGGCCGCATGAGGAAGGCCTATGGCAAATACAACTCCAAACAGCGGCGCAAGATATACGCCCGCGAATTAAAAAAACGGATCGCCCGCTGGGAGGCCGTGCTGAGCGAGCCCGCGCAGGGCTGCGCGCCGGAACAGGTCAGGCGCTGCCAAGAAGCCATCCCCCTGCTGCGGCGCAACGAGGCGGAGCGGACGGAAGCCGCGCGGGAGCTGGCGCTCACGAGCCGGCACGATTTTCGGGCGGAATTCGCGCAAAAAAAGTCCGAGCTGCAAAAACTCGGCTATATCGACGGGGACGCTCTCGCGCCTCGCGGACGCCTGGCCCGCGGCATTTATGTACAGGAACTGTTTGTGACGGAGCTTTTGTTTTCCGGGCTGGCGGACGGTCTGGACGACCCGACGCTTTGCGGCCTCATCGCCTGCGTCGATTATGAGCAAAAACGCAACGACAGTTTCCTCCGCACCGATTTGCTGGAAGCCGGCCCGATCAAACAGATCATGCTGCCGATCGAGCAGGTTTGCGGTTTTGACGCCGTGCGGTTCGACCATCGCGTAGCCAATATCGCCCATGCCTGGAGCAGCGGCGTTTCGTTTTCCGAAGTGCAAAAAATGTGCAACCTGGATGAAGGGGATATCATCAGTTTGTTCCGGCGGACGATCGATCTGCTGCGTCAGATGCGAGACGCGGTGACGGACGCCCCATTCGCCTCGCGCCTCAGAGCCTGCATCCGCTCCATGGACAGAGACGAGGCCGAGGTCGTGGAGATCTGAGATGGCGGACGCGATGTGGGCCGTCATAGGGGCCGCGGTGTTCGGGGCGGCTTTCGCGCTGGTGTTTCGGCGGAATAAAGCCAGCTTCGCCGCCGGCGCGCTCTTTGACTTATTTATTTTATTCGCCCTGACGGCCTGGCTTTTGTTCGCGGTCGGCACGGCCGGCAATCCGCTGACCCGCGTGTCCGCGACCGTTATGGTGATCTTTTTGATATTCACCCTATCGTTCGGCGCGCATTTTCTCGTGGGTTTTTTCCTGTTAAACGCCCGGATCGTCCTGCGGCGGGAAAAACGCAGTCTGGCGAACAGCCTCTCTTTGCTGGCCGCTTTCGGCGTGGCGGCGCTCCTGGCCGCTGCCGTTTTCATGCGCGGCACCCAGCCCGAATGGCTGCGGACGCTCTGGGGCACTCTGACCTGCCTGATCATTTTCCATTTTTTGCTAGCGTCCGTTTTTCTGACCACGCTCATCTTATTCAATCTGGCACGGCCCAAAGGCGAGTGGGATTATATCGTCGTCCTCGGCTGCGGTCTCGCCGGCGGCGAAGTGCCGCCGCTCCTGGCGTCCCGGATCCGGCGGGCGCTGGTCTGCGCCGAAAAACAGGCGAGGCGGGGCGGGAAGACCCCCGTGCTGGTCATGAGCGGCGGACAGGGGGCGGACGAGCCGCGCCCCGAAGCGGAAGCGATGCGGGATTTCGCCGTGGCGCAGGGTTACGCCGCCGGGCAGATCCTGACGGAAGAGCGATCCGTCAACACAGAGGAAAATATGCGGTTTGCTCGAATGGTCATAGAAAAACACGCCGAGGGCGCGGCGTACAAGAGCGTATTTGTTACCAATAATTTCCACTTACTGCGGGCGGCCCATTTCGCGCGGCGGGCGGGGCTGGGCCCAGAGGGCGTCGGAGCGAAAACGGCCTGGTACTATGTCCCCAACGCCGTCATGCGCGAGTTTATCGCCTTTTTAGCCATGCATAAGATAAAATACGCCGCCACAGCCGTGGCCGTCGCCGCGTTGAGCCTTATTTTTCCCGAAGCGGCGTCGAGTCTGGCGCGGATTTTCCTGCACTGAGCAATCGCAACAAAATCATGCCGCAAAACGCCTGCACAGTCCCTCACTTCATAAATCATGGGATTCGGTACCGCCTCTTCAATTTTTGCGCCTTTGGTAATAGATGCCCGCAGCCGTGACGCCTTTTCCGTCCGAGTTCGATTTCGACGAAGCCGCCAACACGACTGACGCTTTAATGCAATGTTTTATGTGGAGTCCGAAATTATAGCGTCGATCCGAAAAAAACTGTTGACATTTGCCGCGGTTCGTTTTAGAATCATTTTGGGATGTACACCATATGTTGTGTGCCGCCGTGAATATTTGACCATATAT
>JAISEW010000249.1 GCA_031263945.1 Gracilibacteraceae bacterium
CGGATTTTCCCAAATATTGCTCCCTTTGGTAAGCGTTACCTATGGGGAAAAAGACGGATCCTGCATCCGCAAGATCACCAAAAAAATATTCCTGCCCGGCAGTTTGCTGCTCGGGGCAAGCGCGCTGATTTTGCTGCTGCTGCGCCGGAGGCTGGGGTTTTGGTTCGGCCTGCCGGCCGGCGGCGCGGCGGACGAACTGAGCGTCGGTTTGGTTTTTCTGGCCTTGAGCCTGAATCTTTCTTTTCTAAACAATATAGCGGCCAACTACTTCAACGCCACGAAGCGTCCGGCTGTCGCCAATATGATCGCGGCGGGCCGCCTGCTGGCTTTTATGGTCGTCCCCGCCTATCTGCTGGCAGGGAGATGGGGCGTGATCGCGGTATGGCTGTGTCTGCCCGTCGCCGAGATCCTGACTCTGGCGGCTCTGGCGCTGACGCTGAGAAGCCTCCGGGCACGGGATCGGGATTTATCACGCTTTTGGCTGCTGGATCCCTCTTTCGCGGCCGGAAAAAACACCATTGATTTTTCTGTGGTCAATACGAACGAGGCCGCGGCTCTGGCGGCCGAACGCATCGTTGATTTCTGCACCGCCCACGACGCGCCGAGCCGGCAGTCCCTGTGTCTGAGTCTGGCGCTGGAGGAAATGCTGGTGCTGATCAACGAACACGCCCTCGGCCGGCGGCAGGAAAAATTCGCCGACGTGCGCGTTACCGTTACGGCGCGGAATTTGACGCTGCGTATTCGCTGCGCCGGGGCCCGTTTTGACCCGCTGCGTTACGCGGAGACGATTGCCGCCGCCGCAAACGCCCCGGACGACGGGGCCGTCGGCGTCAGGATGATCCGGAGCCTGGCCGCGACTGTCGAATATAAGCAGATTTTTGGGTTTAACAATCTTCTCATCGTTATTTGACAAGGAGTAAACGCCATGCCGACGAAAGACGCGGCTGACCCGCGCATTGACATCCGTTTCGCGCGCCCGGACGAAGCGCCCCGCCTGATTGCCCTGCTCAGGCGGCAGCATGGCGGCTTGTACCCGCGCGCAAGCTATTACGACGAGGGATTTATCGCGGAAGCCGTCGCGACGGAAAAACTCCGATTCGCGGTCGCGGTCGCCGGGGACGGGGAAACAGCCGGAATGATCTGCGCCGGCGTCCAAAGCGATGACCCGCCGGTCCTGGTCTTTTCTTTGCTCACGGTGCTGCCCGCTTGGCGGGGGCAGGGCCTGGGCAGCCGGATGCAGGATTTTTTGGATACCCGTCTGCCGCTGAGCCGCTATGCTTATACCTGCATGTATTGTCTCACTTTGGATACCGCCAGTCAGCATAACAGCGTCAAACGCGGCTACGTTCCCACGGGCCTGCTGCCACACCGTTATTTGTTCGACCCGGCCGCCGCGAATCTGGAGGGAGAGGCTCTGCCGCTCAAACGCAGTCATCTGCTGTTATGCAGGGCTTTTAGCCGCAGGGACGCGGGCCCGCTGTTCTGCCCCGACGAACTGGCGGATTTTACCGCCGAGGTGTTCGGGGCGCTGGGCGTCGGCTTTAGCCGGGGCGCGGCCGCCGCGCGGTCGTCGCGCCTGGCCGGGGGACCTTCGGTTTTCCGGCTCGTCCAGAATGAAGAACACCGGTATTGCGAAATATGGATCGAGCGCGCGGGCGGCGATTTGCCGGATCTGCTGCGCGCGGCCCGGCGATATGACGCTTTGCCGGCGCAGACATACTGCGTCAGCCTCAATATGGCGCACGCGAACTGCCCCGGCGCTTACCGGGTTTTGCGCGAGCAGGGCTATGTCTGCACGGGCCTGGCGCCGTTCGCCGCCGGCGGCGCTTATCTGCTGTTCTACCGCTCGCCCTCCGTCGCGCTTGATTACGGCCGCCTCGCTTTACACCCTTCTTTTCGCGCTCTGTGGGAAAAAATAAAGGATGTGGCTTGAAGATGTTTACCACGATCAAAAACAGAGTGCTGCTTACCCTCATATCCCTGTCGCTGGGCGCTCTGCTGCTGATGAGCGCCGTGTGCCTGTACGGCGTTTTCAATATGCGCGCCTGGATCAACAGGGGAGTGGATGATCTGGGCGCGCAAGTCGCTTCGCAAAGCGCGGAGGAGCTGGGCGGCATCATAGAACATGAGCTGCAAACAGTCGCCGAGGATAAAGCCGCCCTCATCAGCGAAAAACTGGCGGCTATTGAAGGGCAGACGCGCTACGCCGCGAGCGCGGCGGAATATATCTTCGCCCATCCGGACGAGTTCAAACCGCGCCGGATCGATTATTTACGCGCCGGTCAGGAAAACGTCCCGCTGCCGCATCTCCGCACCGCTCCCGGCGTCGAGCTGTCCTCCGTCCAAGATGAGGTCTATCTGGCCGCCAACATACAGGACGCGCTGCGCGGCATCCTCGTGACGGACATCGGCGTCAACGCCAACTATATAGGCGTGGATCCCGGTTATTTCATCTCCGTGGATAAAAACGCGGCCGGCCCGGAAAACAGGAACTATGACCCGACCACACGCCCCTGGTACATCGGCGCGAAAGAAAAGAACGGGCTCTATTGGTCGGACGTTTTTTTGGACTCGTCGGGCCGCGGTCTCAGCCTGTCCTGCTCCATGCCGTTTTATATCACGGAGGGCGGCGTGACCAGACTCAAGGGCGTGGCCGCCTGCGGAGCCGTGCTGGACAATATCCGCGCGGTAATAGATCAGACGAATATCGGCGGAACGGGCTACGCTATTTTGTTGAATGACGAAGGCGAGATCATGATGTCGCCCCGGCTTACGAAGTATGAGACAGATGAGCAGGGCAACCTTTTGTTGGAAAAATATGGCAATGAAGAAGGCGCCGCCGAACTGGTGGAGCGGATGACGGGCGGACAAACCGGCGTCCGGCGCGCGAATCTGGACGGGGAAGACGTTTATGTGGGTTACGCGCCGCTCGACGTAAACAATTGGGCGGTCGGCGTCGTCGTCGCCCAGAAGGACGCGATGGCGCCGGTGGAAGACATGCGGCGCCAGATAAGCGCGCTGCACGATTCGACAGAACAGGCCATGAACGAGAATATTACGCTCACGTCCTTTTTGCTGCTCACCGTCAGTCTCTTGGCTGTTCTGGCGGCGGTGACCCTCTCGCTCCGTTTCGCCCGGCAGATCACCGGTCCGATCGTCAGTTTGAATCAGGGCGTGCGGGAAGTGAGCGCCGGCAATCTGGACGCTGTGATAGCCGTAGGCTCCAATGACGAAATAGGGCAGCTGGCCCAGGCTTTCAACGCCATGACCCAGCGGCTGCAAGAACATATCCGGAATTTGTCCGAGGCGATGGCGGAAAAAGAACGCATCGCCGCGGAACTCAATATAGCCACAAAGATCCAGGCCAGCATGCTTCCGCCCATGCCGCCGTTCCCGGACAGAAATGAATTTGATATGTACGCCCTGATGCATCCGGCGCGGGAAGTGGGCGGCGATTTCTATGATTTTTTCCTGCTGGACGAAACCCATCTCGGCGTGATCGTGGCGGACGTGTCGGGCAAGAGCATGCCGGCGGCTCTTTTTATGGTCGTGGCCAAAACTTTGCTGCGCAATCAAATGCAGCTCCGGCAGGATCTGGAGCAGGTCTTTTATACCGTCAACAACCAATTGGCGGAGCGCAACGAGGAAACCATGTTTGTGACGGCTTTCGCGGGCGTGCTGGAAACGGACACGGGCCTGTTTACTTATATTAATGCCGGCCATAACCCGCCGGCGCTGCGGCGGAGCGGCAACGGCTTCGCCTGGCTGGAGGTCAAACCGGGGTTCGTTCTGGGCGGGCTGGAAAACGTCAAATATACGGCCATGAGTACGCGGCTGCTGCCGGGCGATATGATCTTCCTCTATACCGACGGGGTAAGTGAAGCGAATGACGCGGCGGGCGAGCTTTTTTCCGAAAAAAGGATCCTGGAAGATTTGAACGTCCTCGTCCCTGACAGCGCTCTGTCCGCGGACTGCGTGGAAAAAATGCGGGAGAGCGTATCTTTGTTCACGCGCGGCGCGGAACAGGCGGATGATATCACCATGCTCGTTCTGCTCTATAAGGGGGCCGTCGCCGGCAAAAGGTTGACTGTCGCGGCTGATACGCGCAATTTGAGCGAGGTCGCGGCTTTTTTGGCTGCCTGCATGGAGGAAGCGGGGTTTCCCGAGGCGGAGACCGCCGCGCCGCAAGTGGCGCTGGAGGAGGTTTTTGTCAATATTGCCCGCTATGCCTACCCCCAAGGAGGAGGCTCGGCCACAGTGACCTGTTCCTGCAAAGCGAGCCGCGTCGTCATCACAGTCGAAGACAGCGGCACGCCGTATAACCCGCTCGCGCGGCCCAGCCCTGATACCGGCCTGCCCGCCGAAAAGCGCGAGATCGGCGGTTTGGGGATCTATATGGTCAGAACGCTGATGGACTATGTGCGCTACGATGAAAAACACGGGAAAAATGTGGTGACTATGGTCAAAAACGCGGCGAGGCCGGGATGACGGGAGTCGCCGCGAAGTGGAGGGGGTCTCGCGGTGCAGTCTTTAGAAAATCTTTAGACAAAATTTGACGGATCGGTGTTATGATGTTATTGTCGCGGTGTATGGCAAAAAGGGAAAAGCTGACGATGAGGGATGAGTATGGAAAACAAGCAACTGCTGCCATTTGAAAGAAACCGTTTCTATGTGGGCAAACTGCTGACGTCCTCGGATTTTTTGTCGGAGCAGATGTATCTGAACAACAAAAGGCGTTTTTTGAACGCCTTGATGTTCGGCGCCGGCGTTGTTTGCGGACTTGGGGTGTATAATCTGGACGACGTTTCCGTTATCGTGGAATCCGGGGCGGCCATAGACGGATCGGGGCGGGAGATCGTGCTGGAAAGCGCGGTGATCCGCAAACTGTCGTCCATCAGCGGGTTTGAGTCCATCACGGGAGAGCGGGCGCTTTTGATGCTGCGCTACCGGGAGGAGTCGATCCACCCGGCTTATTCCGTCGTGCGCGGCGAGCGGGCTGACGCGGAATACGAGATGAACCGCGTCCGCGAGGGATGGGAACTGTTTCTGAGCGAACCGGGCGCCGCCGCGCCGCCGGCGGACACGGAGTTTTTGACCAGATCCGAATTATACGCGGACGGCGATTACGCGGTCGAGATCGTGGCTCCCGGCAATGTCAGCTGCGGCGAGCGGGTGCGGGGATATATCGCCGCGCGCAAACTCTCCGAGACGCCTAAACTCCTGTCAATTGACTGCACGATCCACGCGCCGGCCTTTACGAACGATAAAGGCGAACATTTGCTGGCGGTCAAAGCGGAGGACATCGCGATCGAGCGGGGCGAGGAGGAGAGATTTGGTTTTGTGCTGGAGGCTCAGAGCCATCCGGCGCCCGAGTCTTTTCTGCTGGGCAAATCATCTTTGCTCCGTTTCACCGTTGACGGCGAGCCCAAACCGCCGTCCGGCGATCTCATGCTCAAAGTGAATGTGGTGGATATGCCGGTGCATGAATTGCTCGAACAGGCCGTCGGGCGCGTCAATTTGGAAGCGACCCTCGGCGCGGCGGACGCGGACGCGGTGTGTTTGGCGGAATTGCTGCTGCAGCGGAGCAAAAACGATTACATCGTAGACCGGATCGAGGAGCGTAAAAACTATATTCGTCGGATGGGAACGGAAAAACTCCGCCGGGAGTACGCCTCTTATTTTACCGGCCGCCACGCCGCCGCGCCCCTGACCGCGGAAGATCCCCCCGCACCGATCCCGGACAGAAATTCGCCGCGGGAGCCGTATTACGCCACAGGCGTTTGCGAAATACCGCTCGGCTCCTCGCCCCGCAAAGGCGAAGTGTTCTTTTCCGATGAGATCATGCACGGGCTCGGCAGCGGCAACATCCATGTGGACGTCGGTTTTGACTATATCGTCGAAGCGGGGCGGGAGGGAAAACCCGAAAAAATGTCGATTTACGGGGACGCCGAGTTGTTCGCCGGAGAAAACCCGCAGATCGCTTTCGCGCGCACGGCGGTAAAAGTCTACGCGGAGCGCGGCAGTTTTGTCATCGCCGCCTCGCTCACGCGGCAGACGAATTTCGCGGTGATCGTGCTGCGCTGGGTGGCCGCCAAACTGCCTTTCGGCGACGATAAACTGCTGCCGCGCCGGACGGCGGATATGAGCGTCGCGGCACTTACGCCGACCATAGTGATGGGCATGAGGGAAACGCACTTTTTTGCCGTGACTTTCAAAAATATGGAACCCTGTACGCTGACATACGAACTCACGGAAAAGAATTCGGGGCAGATCACCACGGACGGCGTATACACCTCGCCTTCGCGGGAGGGAGTTTACGAAATACGGATATCGTGCGCCGATACGCCCGCTGTCAGCACCTACGCTTACGCGGTGGTAAAAAAAGAACTCACCAAAGAGAACGAGGATGAAAGAGCTTGAGGTCGTGAGGTATGATTTTTTACGCCGGCGATATGGTTCTGGAACCCGTGCGGGAAGTTTTCACCGGGCCGGACAACGCGGTTTTCATCTGCCGGAACACCCGTTCGCCTGTTGACGCTTTTTATACGCTCCTGACGGTTAAAAATAAGGAAACGGCCAAAAAACTCGTGACGGTTTTTGAAAATTCCCGGCGGACGGCGGCGGACGGCGCGCGGCCTTATATCGCTTGTTTCGCGCAAAATACCTTGCTATGTTACGTGTTTGATTACCATGAGGAAAGGCGGCTGGATCTCTTTGCCCCCGGACAGATCATCAGAGCGCGGGATTGGGAGGCGGTGAGCGTCGGTCTTGTGCTGGCCTGTCTCTCGTCGCCGCTTCCTTTTCCGCTGTTGGCGCTGGCTCTGAAACAGAAACATATCCATCTGCGGAAAGACGGGACTGTATTTTTCGCGCCGTATTTTGATCTGACCGATCTGAGTGAGGAAAACGGCGAAGCCGTCTGCGCCTGTCTGTGCGCCGATATGCTCCTGTCCCTTTTCTCGCTGCGCGGCCACTTGAAAAGCGCGGAGCTGATGCGGAAAAAACTGACGCATAATTCTTTCCGCAGTTTGCCTGAACTGTATCGCGACATAAAAATCACCGAAATTCCCCAAAAAAGTAATATTAAGGAAAAAACGGCGGGATTATGGCGGCGCAACAAAGACCGGCTTTTTACCTTCTTGCTGGCCGCTTCGGCGGCGGCGGCGCTTTTCGCTTTGACCGTCCTTGTTTCTCAGCTTATTTTCGGTGAGGTCCCGGTCTTTCGCCTGTTTGAAAAATGCTTTGACATTATCGGCGAGCGCTCCCTGCGCTGATTTATTTGGAAAGGTTTGGGAATGAAAAAGGCCATCATCCTCGCTGTCGTCATAGCCGCCGCTTTGTTCGGATTATCGGTCTTTAATCCGTGGGCGGCGCCGTCGCTTGCCGAAGCCGAGCCGCGGATCGCGGCGGCGCTGGACGGATCCGTCTGCTATTTCGCGGTGAACAGGAGCTATGGTTCCTTTGTTTTCGGCGTGAACGAGCGGGGGCAAGTCGGTTTTGTTTATACGGATAAAGCCGTCGATGAAAGCGGCCGGCGTTACGCCGTCGCCGATCTGCTCTGGAGCGGCGGTCAGCTCTGGCTCCTTAGGGAGGCGGGCGAAGACAGACTTGAGAGCGGCGAAACAGTCCGGCGGCAGATCTGGCGGCTTGACCCGGAGACGGGGATAGCGGCGGCGGCGGTTCCGCGGCTGACTTTCCGCGGCGGCGCTTTTCGTCTCAGCGCCGACGGTGAGCGGATATATCTGAGTTACCGTGACGCGGACGGACGCCGCGCTTATGCTTACGCGGTCAACGCGGACGGCGGCGCGGCCGGATCGTTGGCGCTGGCGGTGGACGCGCCGGCGGACACTTTGATCCGGGCGGCTGTTTACAGCGGTAAATATTTGTATTGCGCTCTGTCTGACGGCAGTGTGCGGGCGTTTAACGCCGCCGGCGTCAAAACGGAGTTTACGGGCGGAGAGACGGGGGCGTTGTGGGCCGGAGGCGACAATCTGTTTTTTGTTGACACAGCGGCCAATTCCGCGCATTTCACCCTGAACTCCCTGCCCGCGCACGCCGTGCCGCCGGCGCGCTCGGAAACGATAACGGCCGGGCTTCCTTTGGCTGACGGTTTTGTCGCGCTGGCCGCCGCCCCGGACGGCGGCGCCGCGCTCCTGCGCTACGCCGGCGCGAGTTTCGGCGATCCGGTCCCGCTTGCCTCTGGCGCGGGCGCCAATCTCCGCTTCAGTTTGGCCGCCGCTT
>JAISEW010000021.1 GCA_031263945.1 Gracilibacteraceae bacterium
CAGTTTCCCGGAGCGCTATGGAATTGTCAGCAGGGATTAGTTGAGTGGAGTCGCTATGTGATCGTTCCTTCAGATATGTTTAACACCTCTTTCAGCTTTTTCAGCATGTCCCGGACCAGGAGCTTCGTTTTGCCGTCCAGGGAGGCGGTGGGCTCGTCCAGCATGAGGAGGCGCGGTTTTTTTGCCGTGGCGCGCGCGAGGCTTAAGCGGAGGCGTTCGCCGCCGGAAAAGGTGGCGGGGTAAATATCCCACAGATCCTCCGGGAGGCGGAAATACCTGAGCGTTTCCCGGGCGGCGGCTTCAGCCTTCGCTGTCGTAGAGGATCTCTCCTTGCATGGGTAAATAGCTGCGGTTGATACATTTTAATATGGTCGATTTGCCCGCGCCCGAAAGGCCGACGATACCGATAAATTCCCCTTGGCCGAGCGTAAAGCTTATATTTTGGCAGGACCGGATCTCCAGACCGGGCTCGTGCAGATAAAAGCTTTTGCCAAGATCTCTGACGCTCAGGATCTCCATAGGCCTCCCATCCTCTCCCTCCGGTATTCCACGCGGGACGCCAGGGCGCCGTCCACGAACGCATGCGTGACGACCGGACAGCCGTCCGCCAGACCCACGATCAGCAGGTCCGCTTTTTTGCCTGGTTCGATTGAGCCGCGATCCTTGTCCGCCCGCATGGCCCGCGCCGGGTTAAGGTAAAGGGGGGAGGGAATGGATTCCGGACGGGGTCCGGAATGACGGCGAGAGGAGAGTTTTTTCGGTTTAACCTGCACCATATTTGAAACGAATTTCCGTAGGGGCGGATGGCAATCCGCCCGTGGTTCCTGTTCCTCGCGGGACACGGGGCGATTGCCATCGCCCCTGCGATTTGTACGATCACTTGAAGTCATCCAACGGGATCTTCCTGCGCCAGCGCCGCCAGTTTAAGCGTCGTGTTCGCATTCCGAATCGTTATCAGGTTGTAAACAGTCTTATTCTGAACGATTTTCGACCAGCGCGTCCGCGAGAACGTCTTGAGCGGCGCGGACCAGAAAATCACGCTGCCGTAGTGCGAAACCTTTTCATATTCCGGTTTCGCCTCGCCAACAGCCGAACAGACTTCCTCCGCTGTCGCGGGCGGGATCACGAATATCGCGTTGTGCCTGGAATCCGCGTCGCTGTTCCACCACTCCGGCGCGTGTTTGAGGGTGTCCGCCAAATCGCCGGCGACGATGATCCCCACTGCGATTTTCAGCCCGAAGCCTGTTTCGATCAGGTTTTCGCAGACCGCCTTCACTTCCCGCAGGCCCAAATCGCTGTCAAACAGGATGTTGCCGCTATTAATGTAAGTGAGGACGTTCGCAAAACCCCGTTCCTCATACGCGGCTTTGAGCTCGGGCATGGATATTTTGTTGTTGCCGCCCACGTTCACGCCCCGCAGGAGCGATATATATTTCGTCACGCCTTATGACCTCCCGCGCGCGTCTGCGTTATCGGATGACAGCGCCGCCTCTTGTACAATTGAGCGAAAAAGGCATATTGTTCGCGTCAATAGAGTTGATCCTAATTTGCTCGTCGCTTTTAATGGCATTGTCAAAGAGATAGCGCGACAGCGGGTTTATTAGCAAACTCTCCACTATATTGCCGATCCCGCGCGCTCCGTTGGCAAGGTTGCCCAATGACTTCTCCAGCAAAACGGCTCGCGCTTTTTCGCTGATCGTCAGTTCTATCCGCTTCTCGCCCGAAAGATTGCTGATTATTTTCTCTGTCTGCGCGTCGAGAATGGTCGCGGCCACCGCCGGACGGATGAAGTCGAAGACGACGATGTTTTCCCCGATGCGGTTAAGGATCTCCGGCCGCCCGAGCTCCAGCTTGAAGTAGTTTTCTATGGCCTGGCGCACTCTGGCCTGAACTTCACTGTATTCCATCTTTTCCGTCACATTGGCCTCGCGGATCCCCATGTCGTTACGGGTGAAAATTCCCAGGTTGCTCGTAAAGATGATAATACACTCCGAAAAATACACCGTATTGCCTTGCCCGTCGGTCATGCGGCCGTCTTCAAGTATTTGCAGGAACTTATCGAAAATGGACGGATGCGCTTTTTCTATTTCATCAAACAACAGGATGGAAAAAGGATTCTCCTTAACGGCGTTGGTCAGTTGTCCGCCGGCTTCATATCCCACATATCCCGGAGGCGCCCCGAGTAATTTCTGGTCGCTGTGGCTTTGCCCGTACTCGCTCATATCGAAGCGAATGCAGCGGCTTTCGTCGCCGAACAGTTTTTCAGCGAGGGTTTTAGCCGTTTCCGTTTTACCGGTGCCGGTGGGACCGGCGAAGAACAATATGCCCTTAGGTTTGGTGTGGGAAGAATGCTGAAGGCCGGACATGCCCGTAACGGCGCGCTTAACGACGTCCAGCGTCTTGACTATCGCGTAGTCCTGCCCTTTGACTCTCTTTTTGAAGTCGTCATGCGCTGTCGCCAGCTCCTTCTCATCCAATTTATCCCACGGATTCTCCCTGATGCCGTATTTGTACAAATCGATCACCGACGGCATCCGCCGAATACTGAAGCGCTCGTTTTTGCAGAGCCGGCGCAAGCCGTTGATTTCGGTAAAGCAAAAGCCTTCGGTCAGCCCGACGAATTTATCCTGCACCTTGTCGAGTTCGTCAGGATGCTCGTTATAGTACCCGATCTCGGATCCATAGACGTCTGACGCGAAAAAACTGGGGAAATTCTCGCCTTTGACCAACAGCTCCCGCTCTTCGCGGGACGGCGCCCCTAACAGGATCGTTTTGACATTCGGATTGTCATGGTAAAACCAAACAGGGACGTCGTTCAGCTTGTTGACGATCATTACTACGATGTTCTTGAGCATCCCGCTCTCCGCGCGAACGTCTTTCCCCTCCAGCGAAGCGAGCAGAAGATTGGTAAAACTATCCAGTTCCGCTTGCGCCAAATTGTCCGGGGAGGTGATGTAACGCGAGGCCAGCGACATGACGACAGCCGTCGCGCTCGCGTTTTGGCTGACCGCCCTCCTGACGATTGACGCCGCCGACGCCGAATTGCTCCTGCCCCCAAACTCCGCCCGGATATAGTCGCCGTCGAGTTTCGCGTCCGTCAGTTTGGCGAACGCTTCGATATTGCCGCCGCCGCAAGTGTTGTAGAAGCCCTGCAGACTGTCAAAGAAGGCGACGATCTGATATCCCATATCCTTAAAATAGTAGTGGAGATACTCCGGCAGGCGAAGGACGCTGCCTTTGGAAATCTCCCCTTCCGCCGGATATTGGTAGACGTCGAGGACGTTGCCCTCCACAATGATCAGCGGTTTGATCTTGCTGAAGATGCCGAGTTCGCGGTGCCATTTTGGAATGTAATCAGCCATTTTCAAGTACCCCCCTAATTTTCGAGCTTATCTTGCTTTTAAAGTCTTTATTGTGTATTCCGACCGAGACGACGCCGTCCGCAGTCGTAAAATTCTGTATTTGATTGCGCGTGATCTTCAGATAGTTTTCATATTTTGCTCTGAATCGCTCGTTGAGGATAATAACGTTTTGATTTTCCGAACCTCTAAGTACAATATCCTTATTCAGTTCTTCGGCGTACCGCCCGTCGATCAATACGGCAATCGAAGCCAACACGCTTTGAATGACTTCCGAGTCTTGTTTCATCAGTTCGGCGTATTCGAATCCGGAATAAACAATGATGTCTTTGCTGACCGTTCCCAAATAGCGGACCAGCGCCTCCAGGTCTTCGGGCTGAGCCATGGGTTCGCCGCCGGAAACGGTGAATCCGTCGACCTGGCGCCCCGCGGTGATGCCGGAGATCACTTCCCGCAATCGGTCTACGGTGATTTCAAATTCCGGCCGCCGCTCCCACAGCTCGGGATTAGCGCAGCCGCGGCATCGGCGCGGGCAGCCGCAAACCCATATGCCCACGCGGTTCCCCGGTCCCAGCGTCTTTACCGGATATAAGATCCGCGCAATATTCACGCGGGCGCCTCAATTACGAAATACGCCGCCTGAGTTTGTCTTTCGCCGTTGACCAGCTTTCCGCCCAGGCCCACCTCGTCGCCGTTTTTCAGCCGAGTGGGCGCGCCGGCGGGAATCGGCGCGTTGTTGACAAAAGTGTGGTTCGTGCCGCTGACGTCTTCCATATAGACCTCTCCGTTGGCTATGATCACCTTGGCGTGTTTGCGGCTGACATAAGTTTTTTCTTGGAGATAATCGCTCATTTCCCCTTCGCGCCCGATCACCGTCACAGGTTTTGTGATCGCATAAGAAAAACTTCCGTCGAAAGAACGCAGCAGAGCGGGCGGCGGGGAACCTGCGAGACCCTTTTTGCTCTCCGCCGCCCGGACGTCGGATATATCCTCGCCGCAGGAGACGCACTTTCGCGCCTGCGGCGGATTTTCCGCGCCGCAGTCACACAGTCTTATCAGGGAGCGGCCGCCTGAGGGCGGGCCGGCGCTCCGCTCCGCGGCGCTCTGGGCGGCCAGCAGCGCTTCGTCGACGACCTTGACCCCGGTAAGGTCGGTCTCGCATTTTTTGCATTCCAGTAAGGCGGGGGGATTATGTTCGCCGCAGGCGGGGCATACCTTGAATTTGTTAAGCGCCATCAGTCGCCCTCCGTTTCATTTAGCATCGCGCGCTTTTTTGCCGTTTTTGAGCGTTTCCCGGTGACGGCGATCTCCTGTACCGGCGCGGCCGCCGTTACCGTGTAGTCGGTCAGGTTTATGATCGCAGCGTATTCCGCCGCGGGGGGAGCCAGGGACACGCGGGATTTCAGCAGCACGCCCTTGGCTTGGAGGCGTTCTTCAAAATCCCCGAAATCGGAGCAAAACGACTCCATATCCTCATGTAAAGCCTCCGCTTCTTCCGCGGTCGGTATTCGGTCGGTTCGGTCGATCCCGCCGAGTTCTATGGCGATCTGCCCGGCGGGATCATAGGTGACATTGATGGCCGTTCCGTCGCCGTAGGAAAAAAGCTCGTTTCGGAACCGCTTCCCGCTTCTCTTGACCACAGTGCGGCTGCCGATAACGTCATATCCCATCTCCGCCATGACCTCGTTTACGCAGTCACTGATATACGCTTGCTCAACCTGGGCCACGAGGTCGTATTGCTTCTGCATAGCGGCGGCTTCGATCCGGTTTTGCAGCGGACGGACGGTCACGGCCTGGAATGTCTGAAGCTGTTCTTTGGAGTTTATCCTTTCCGCGGCGGCGGCGGCGGCACGGACCTCGCCGATGAGCTCGCCGGGGCAGGCGGTCTCCGAAGTAAGCGCCCGCAACTGCTCCACCACTTTCTTTTTGTCCGCCGCGAAGTTTTCGTCTTCTGCTTCTGGCGGCCGGACAAAGAAAGATTGAACCCCGGCGACGTCGTCGGCGATAGCGCCTTTGACGGCCGCCGCCCCCTGTTTGGCTTTTTTTTCCATAGACGGCAGCGCCGCTTCTATTTCCCGATGTTTTGCGGCGGCCTTGTTCCGCAAGGCTTGAAGCCTGGCCAGCGTCTCCTTTCGCTTGGCCAGTTCAGTCTCGGACGGGGTGAACTTGTCCGTTTGCAGTACCGGTATCCCGGCCAGCTCCCGCAAAAACAACTGACTGTCCCGCGGCAAAGCGCCCTGATAACCGGTCAATATGGAAATTTCCGCCGAGCAGTCGTTTGTCCGCCGATTAGCGAGTTCAAAAGTCGAGAGCAATGATCGAATCTGACCGCCGGCCTCATTCAGATACCCGACTGACCGCTTTATTTCTTCACGGCAAACAAGGCTCTGCTGCGAGCAGTTCACCTGAGCCTGCAAATTACGCCGCTGCTCGGCGGAGATTTCATATACGGATACTTTGGGACCGCTCATTTTTTCCGCCCCCTTAGGAACTAACAGTTCCTTAGATTAGCGGCGTCTATCCCGCCAACGATTACAGTATAACTTGGACAGCCCCGTAATTCAAGTTGTTTTCCGCTTTTAGAAGCGCTAAAATATCTGTGTCGGCGGTCACATCCGATAATCGCGGCCCCAACTCCCGTCATGACGGGGACACCCTTGTGTCTCTTTCCCTGATCCGAAACGAAAGGGGGTGAGGGCACATGTTTAATTGTTTTGTGACGTTTCTTCTTGCCATCGGAGCGGGCGTAGTCAACCACTATCTCTGCAAATGGCTGGATGGCAAGACGACTAAAGAGCGCCAGCCTTAGAACCGGAAACAGGAACCCCCGGAGTAGCAGCTCCGGGGGTTCCTGTGTGAAGGCACACATGCTTTGTAACGCTTCTTGCACTCACATTGTAACCCGTACATACCCCGGATGTCAATATTATTTTTTGAGATTTTTTAACCCTGTTTGGTACAATAAAATATGACGACAACTATGATTACAAGGAAGCGAGGCGGCGCGATAAATGATGGGCCGGGAAATAACAGAAAACGAGCGGCAGCCGGCCGCCCGCTTTCTGTTATGAGAAAAAGTGAAGCCGCTTCTACTTCGCGGATCCGAAGGCGTATACCTTGGTGTCCGCTGTGATGCCTCCGAAGTCCGTGCCTGCCGGGTCGTTACCCGGGGTGAGGACGATGGCGGCGTTACTC
>JAISEW010000070.1 GCA_031263945.1 Gracilibacteraceae bacterium
GGCTGTTGGTTGCCCTGCTGACCGCGGCGCTTGCCGCCGCGCCGGCGACGCCGGCGGCAGGCGCGGACGCCTTATATGTATACGATCAGACTGCCGGGGTTTCGCTGGATCTGTCTCCGGAGCTCGCGGGCTCCGCGCGGGATGTGAACGACGCGATGGCGAAGCTGGAGACTGTTCTCCGTTCGCTGACCGACGCGCAGAAGACCGATCCCGGCGTGTTGGATGTGCTGGCGCTGCTGGCGGAAAACCTGGCGCGGCGCAGTGTTTCCGTTCAGGCGGAGACGGGCCGCCCGCTGACGGCTGAAACGGCGCGGCAGCAGGCCGAATCCGCCCGCGCGGCCACAAGGGCGATGGAGCTGCTGGCCGAGAAGTACCAGGTTCTCTTCCTGCGGGAGCTGCGCGACGGCGTATTCTTTCAGTTTGAGGGGAACGCCGGCGTCCAATGGGACGATGGCTTGAAATCGGTCGGGACGGAGCAGCTGACGCTGGCCGCTCCCTTCGCGTCACTGACCGTGGATGTCTCCGGCGCGGCGGGCGCCATGGCGCTGGATCTGCGGCCCGCCGGCGGCGAAACGGCGCGCCGCGTCGATTTGACGGAGCTTGCGCTCCGTTATTGGAGCGTGGCGGCCATGCTGGTTCTGACACTGGTCTGGCTTGCCGCGATGTTTCTTCTGAAAAGGAACATCCCCTGGTGGGGACTCGCGGCGGTCTGTCTGCTGGCGGTTGGTCTCAATCTTACAGCGGCCGGGCTTCCGGCGGCGGGGCTCCCGGCGCCTGCCGCGCAAGGGGCGGCGGCGGACGATTCGGCGGTGACCGTGACCATGACCGGCGTGGAATCCGCCGTTTTGAGCATCCCTATAGAGGAAGCTTGGCCCGACGAATGGGTCGTCGCCGACGCCGATGGACGGCCGGCGGCATGCAAATACAATCCCGTGACCGGGACCCTCGACGCCCGGATCTACGAAAGCGGCGACTATGCCCTGCGTCCCGCCGCCGCCCAGTTTCAGGACATCAAGGACAAAAGCGCGGAGATGCAGCAGGCCATTTATATGCTGACCTCGCGCTGGCTCATGGCCACGCCGGAGGACCGCGCGTTTCTGCCCGACCGGGAGATCACCCGGGCCGAGTTTTTGTCCGCTGTTCTGAACGCCATGCACTTGCTGGACGAAGAAGCGGAAAACCCGTTTCCCGACGTGCTGCCCGGCGACTGGTTCAGCGCCGTCGCCGCCTCCGCTTATAAGGAAAAACTCGTGGAGGGCTTCGAAGACGGTACGTTCCGGGGGAACACGCCCATGCCGAAGGAGCAGATGGTGGCGATCACGGCCAACTGCCTGACCCGCGCGATGCGGTACAAAAACCCGGAAGGGGCGCCGCCCGCCGAAGTTCTCGCCGAATATTACCCGGACGCGGCCCAGATCGGGCGATGGGCCGAGAGCGGCGTGGCGCTGGCCACCCGGGCCGGCGTCGTGCCCGCGCGCGCCGACGGCCTGTTCGCGCCCGACAGTGTCATGACCCGCGGCGACGCGGCCGTCATGATGTACCGCCTATTTGTTAAAATATGGTAAGGACGGAGATGACCACAATGACCACAATGCCCACCGCGTCTGCGACACCTAAATCCGCGCTGTCGAACGGGACGCGAGCCGGATTGGCCGCCGCCGCGTCGGTTTTGCAGGCTTTGTTTTTATACGCCGCCGTGTTCACATGGGCCGGCGCGTGGGCGCTGCCGAATGCCGCGGCCTTCGTATTCGCGGTATTCGGCGGGGCTTGCCTGGCGGGCGCCGTTTGGGCCGGAAGCGGTGTCCATTTCAGCGAAAACACACAGGAGCGCCTGGAGCGCGTCCGGCTGGAGGAGGCCGCGCAGGCGCCGGTATTCTCCTTTTTGCCGCCCTCCGCGCCCGCCGAGGCGAAGCCCGAATTCAAGGAGTACGGCAGCACGGAGTTTTTGTTCAGCAACAGCACATCCGTGCCGGACGGGACGGAGCTGATCTCCGCCGGGTTCGCCCGCAAGGCGGCCGTCCGGATCCTGTGGCAGGAGGACGGCGCCGCGAATATGGCTGAGATTTCCCAGTTTCCCATCTATATAGGGCGCGACGCGGAGGTTTGCGGAGTGGCCGTCAACGATCTGAGCGTCAGTCGCAGGCACGCGAGGGTTGATTTCGCGGGCGGGAGACTGTCCATATCGGACGCTGGCTCCAGCAATGGCGCCTATGTGGACGGTCTGCGCGTATCGGGCGAAACGGCTTTCGAAGCGGGGCAGACCGTCAAGCTGGGGCGCGTGAGTTTTCAATTTGAGATTTTGCGATGACAGGAGAGTGACCGTATGCCTGACCTGCTGATTTGTTTATACGCGGACCAAACCCTGAACCGTTTCGCGCTGGAAAGCGGCGGCGGGGCGGTTCATGTGGACGCGCGCGGCTGTCCCGGATTGGGGGATGTTCGCTTAACCTTTTCGGAATCCGGCGGAGCGTGGGCCGTTCAATCGAACCGCCCCCTGACCAGCGGCGGGGGCGGAGACGCCGCGCAAAGCGCGCTCGCGCCGGGACAGGCGTACCAAATCCCCGGCGGCGCGTTTTTTGCCGTCTACGGGCGAAAAGGCGACAGCCCGGCCATGCGGCTGGACGGGAAATCCGCAGTGTCCGTCGGACGCGGCGCGCACTGCCAGATCCGTTTGAACAACCGCCAGGTTTCCAATGTGCATTGCGAAATCCGAAAAGGGGACGGGGGACGGTACTTCCTGACCGATCAACGGAGCGCGAACGGCACCTATCTGAACGGCGCGCGGG
>JAISEW010000095.1 GCA_031263945.1 Gracilibacteraceae bacterium
TCCCCTTTTTCCACTCCGCAGATCTTAGCGAAAATAGTCGGCACCACGACAGTTCCTTCATTCACTTGAAAATTCGGCCGGTATTTGGCCTCTGCGTTCCATAAAATCCCGATTTCGTCATAGGTGGTCTTCAGTGTCACCGGTTTTGAGCGCGGAAACTGGCGGGCGCGAAAGAGATCCGTTCCGCCGTAAAGCAGCTGATCCAGTTCCCGCGCGGCGTTGTAGGCCACCGTGGCCACGCGGGTCCGGGCTTCTTTGTCCGGAAAAGGCTCCCATCTCATGCTGTCCGGCCATTCCACGATCCTGGCTTCCCGCAGCAGGGCGTGTCCGCGAAAAGCGGCCTGAGCCTCCTTATCCGGGGCAAAATATAAGACGTCAACCGCTATTTCCTTCAACAACCATAAAAGGTCGATCTCCGCGGGCAGAAGGGGGCAGTAGCAGAGCAGCAGCGGTTGGTGTTCCAGACGGTAATCCGCGAAAAGCAAATCGGCGTAACGTTTCAGCCAGCAAGCCATTTTTATGGCATAATTTCCGAACCTCCCCGGATTGTCGTCCTTCTGACGGTCAAAAAGAGCGAGCAGCGCCCGGCGAGCCAAAAGGACCGCCGTTTCTCCCCCGGCCACGCTCAGGCGGCTGACCACGGCTTCCTCTATACCGCGCCGGTCTTTGACCTGTTGGACTTCCCGGAAATTCGCGATCTCTTCGTTGGTGGGGTTGGGAATTTTCCGGTCAAGCAGCAGCCAGCCCTTACCGGACTGACGCAGTTTTTCCCGGAAAAGGAACAGGCGGTTGCGATACTCGTCGCGCTGATCCGCGCCGAAACAGAGAAAACAAAGATTACAAAGGCGCGGCGCCTGCGCGGCGCGGCGAAAACGGTTTTCGCGTAAAGCCGCCTCCCAGAAGTCGTCGCCTTCGGCGACCCAGGTGTTTGTTTCCACGACGCCGGCCACCTTATCCGTGTCGCGGCGGACGGCGGCGCGCGCTTCCTGAAGGCGCAGGGCGTCGCCGTCGCTGTAATGTGTGAGCGGCGTCCCTGTTTTGGCCCCGTACAGCGGCGCGGAGAAACTCCCCTCCGGGTCGGCTCTTTTATAGGACTGCTCCGAATTGAAATTCACATACACGACGTCGCAGCCGCTCAGCGCGAGTACGCGCAGGAAAAGCAGCTCATGCCGGGTGATCTCGCCTTCATAGAGGACTTTGGGCGGATTGGCCCCGGCCCGGCGCAGGATGGGCGCGCCGAGGGAAGATATCCAACACATGAGTTTAATATAAGCGTTACGCTCAATCGACTCCGCCGCCGGCCGGCTCTGCGCGCGGCCCATGTCGCGCAGGGAGGTCAGGGCGCTGTTTACGGCCCGAACCAAAATGTCGCGGCGTTCCGGGCGCAGCTGGCCGAGCCAGATCGTCACATGCCGGCTCACGGTTTGCGGCGCCGGCGCTCCGTCAAAATGTCCGACAGCCGCAAAAAAACGGTTTATTTCATTATCCGCCGGATTAGGCAAGGTCTGACGCAGCCAGAGTCCGCTCTGGGTCGCGCGCCGCCAGTACCGGTGTAAAAATCGCATGGTTTCCCCGGCCTCATCCCAGCCGATCAACCGGGAAAAAAACAATTGCGGCGGCTGTCGTTTTTCCGGCTCCAGGAAATACATATCGAAAAGTGATAACGCGGGCATAATTGATCCTCCATGGCTCACGCCAGACGGACAGGCGGCGCGGACTTCTGACAGTATTATACCGCAAACCGGGCCGGGCTTCAACCATAACCTGTTTTTTAAAAGGCGCACAAGGGTTGACAACCCGCGTTTTTTCAGTTATATTAAGGCCTGAGGTTTATTTGTACGCCGCCGCGGCATGGAAGCGAGGATCACGTTGAAAAAAAAGTACTCCATCATCATTGTGTCGCCTGAAAACGCGAAAACGCCTCATCAAATTGAATTCACGCTCACTGTCAAAAAAATCCTCATCTCTTGCGCCGCTCTGTTTTTGCTGGCTGTTTCCCTGTTAGCCGTCGCCAATGTCATTCAGGCCGCCTACATAAAAGGGGTTCAGCAAAAAATAGCCTACAACGAAGCCCTAGAAAAGGAGATTGAGGCAAAAAAACTGGAGATCGAGCGGCTGAACGGGATAACGGCGCTGATAAACGCCGACTTGCAGGCTATCGCCGAATATGAGTCGGAGATCAACTCCGTGCTGGAGATGCCCTCCACAGGCGGCGCGGCCGGGATAAGCCGCGGAGGGTCCGGCAGGCTGGAGGCGCCCGTAGCCGGCAGTCTTGACGAGGCAGCCGCGCATGTGGCCGCCTATGCCAGATCCATGAAGGAAATATATTCCGCTTCCCTCGCTTTTAACGAAGCGCTGCGCCATCTGCCGACCATTTACCCGACCAGAAACGGGGTGTTCAGTTCCGGTTACGGCTATCGTTCCAACCCCTTTGGCGGCGGCTCTTCCGAGTTTCATGACGGGGTCGATTTCTCCTGCCCCGTCGGCTCGCCCGTCTACGCGGTGGCTGCCGGCACGGTGACGTCTTCTTCCTATGAGGGCGGTTGGGGATACAAAGTGACCATATCGCACGGCAACGGCATATCCACTTTATACGCGCATAACTCGCGCAATCTGGTACAGGTCGGCGAAGCAGTGGACAAGGGGGATGTTATCGCCTACTCCGGCAACTCCGGGCGCACCACCGGAGCGCATCTGCATTTCGGCGCCTCGGTGAACGGCGTGTCCGTCAACCCGCTCAGTTTTTACGATTGATCAAAGCAAGGAGTTATTATGTTCGGAAAAAAGAAAGATAACAGTCTGACGCCTTCCGGCGCCGCAGCGGTTCAGGCCTGCAAAGAGTCTTCCTTAATTGCGCAGGATTGCTTTATCGAAGGAACGCTCCAGAGCGACGGAGACGTGCGCATTGACGGACGCGTTACCGGCGCGATCCGCGTGGCCGGTAATCTGACCCTTCACAACACCGCCCATGTGAACGCCGATATTTACGCTAAAAATGTGAAGATCTCCGGTGAACTGCACGGTAATATCCGGGCGGAGGAATTGGCGGAGTTGACGGCTACAGCCTGCGTTTTCGGCGATATCGCCACCGGCGCTCTTAAAATTGAGCGCGGAGCGCGCTTTGTCGGCGCCAGTCTCGGGCAGTATATCGCCCCGGCCCTTGAGGGTGGGGGTTCTCCGGCGCTAGAGCGAGAAACGCCCGCGAACCTCGAAATATAACCGCTCCACTGAGATAACGGCCGCAGCGCCGTTGCCTACATAATCAAAATCAAACCAGCGCCGCTTCTCTGATCGCCGTGATCTCAATGCCCGGCAGATGCGTGTTCGCAAAAATCTTTTTGGCTTTAGCCTTGCTGGGAGCTTCAATGACGGCGCTGAGCGAATAATCGCTTTTGTAATAAACGATGTATTTTTTGCAGTATGTTAATTTGAGGACGGAACGGTTGTCCAGACTGTTTTCCGGCATTGATTTCGCCTCCGCTTTTTTTTACGGTCACTATACACCGATTTGTCTCGCTTGTCAATATGTTTTTAAAATTTTATTAAATAATGTGACATAATATCCCTCTACTGTCATTCCGGCTTCATGCCGGAATCGTTGCGGTCCTTCCCCCCCGCCGTCATTCCGGCTTTATGCCGGAATCCATCCCCGCCCCCTGTCTCAGGTACGAGACTGGATTGCTTCGCTTCGCTCGCAATGACGGCTCTAAACTGTAACCCGGAATCCGCCGTTGTTTCCATCATGTAATCGCTTGACATATCCTCTCCGCCCGTTTATAATAATATATATAACATATATATTATATATGAAAAGGAGCTGATCTTTTGTCCTTGCAAGAGCAGGCTTACGCGGAACTGCGGGAAAAAGCCAACATGTCAGTATACGGCGTCCGCGTCTCGGACGAGGCGCGCGAAAAGAGCGGCGCCGGCGTCACCGTGAAAGAAGGCGGGCGCGAGACGCGGGAGAAACCCGTGCCGGCCGCTTTCCGCACACCGCTGGGGCTGAATGTCTCTGTCACCCCGAATCCGGACTCCGATTACGCCATTGAGTACTCGGGCGGACGTTTTCTCCTGACCCGAAAAGGGCATCTCCTTTATGACCGCCTGGAATTTGAAAAACGGCCGCTTTATTACGACCGGAAAACATCAGACGGCAAATGGATGAAAGACGTCGTTTCGATCGTGACCAACGGCTGCGCCGCCGTCTGGTATTCCAACGAGTGCGCTTTCCGCCGCCGGGATGAAAGCTGCCTTTTTTGCGCTACCGGTGTCGGCGAGGGCAATATTTTCCTAAAAAAATCCGCGCAAATCGCCGAATCGGTGAAAGCGGCCTTTGATGAAGGAGTGGGCTGGCGGATAGATTTTACGGGCGGCGTCATCCCCCAGCGCCGGGAAATTGATTATTATACCGACGCCATCCGCGCGATCCGCGAGACCCTCGGGCGCTCTGACCTCATCGCCGCGGCCTGCATAGCGGCGCCGCGCGACCTCGCCGTCGTTAAGCAGCTGAAAGAGGCCGGCTTCAGCATCATCACCATGAATATCGAAATCTGGGATAAAAATATTTTCCGCGCGCTCTGCCCCGGCAAAGAGCGCACAGTCGGCTGGGACAACTGGGTCAGGGCCCTGGAATTTGCCGCCGGTGTTTTCGGGTTCGGCCAGGTTCGCTGCAATTTCGTCACCGGGTTCGAGCCGCGGCGCAAAACGCTGGAAGGCATAGAATATCTCGCCTCCGTCGGTGTGATCGGCAACGCGAATATTTTTCACTCCGCGCCCGGCACTCCGCTGGAGGGACATCGCTGCCCCACGCCGGAATGGAATTTGGAATTGCACGAAAAAGCCGCGGATATTTTGCGCGCCGGCGGTATAACTTTTGAGCAGGCGACAAATTGCCATCCGGTGGCGGACGCGCTTTATCATGATTTTTGGCGGATAAAGGAAGGGTTGCTGCCGGCCCTGCTATAAGTATAAGATC
>JAISEW010000115.1 GCA_031263945.1 Gracilibacteraceae bacterium
CTAATTTCGCTTTCCTGATCTTTGGCCTTCTGGGGGCGAAAATCTTTCCCAAGATCCTAGGTATACCGCAGAACATCCTGATGATTTTGGTGGCGGTGCTTTGCTTTATCGGGGCTTATTCGATCCGGAATTCCAGTTTTGACATCATCGCCACCTTCTTTTTCGGACTGCTGGGTTACGCGATGATGAAAGGCGACATACCGCGGGCGCCCATGATCCTCGGTCTCATTTTGGGACCGATCATGGAGCAAAATTTTCAGCGTTCCATGACGCTCAGCGACGGGAACATGATGGCATTTTTTTCCAGGCCGCTCAGCGCGGCGATGCTGGCTTTTGCTTTGCTCATACTGGTTATCCCCATTATGATGGAGCTGTATAAGCACTATGTAAAGAGAAAAAGCGCGGACTCAGGAACCGCCTGAAAACAATTTAAATTTATCATAGATTATTTTTATGAAACGGGAGGCGCGGGAAAAAATGGCGAAGCAAGTTGGTTTCATCGGTTTGGGGCTGATGGGCGGCAACATGGCGCATCGGCTGACGGAGTGCGGGATTTCTGTTTTGGCCTTTGAACTCAGAAAAGAAGTGGCGGAGGGCTTTAAAGACTTGGTGACGCTGGCGGGCAGCGTGGCCGAGGTCGCGGCAAACTGCGATATTATCTGCTCGTCTTTGCCGCATTCAAAAGCCGTGACCGATGTTTACCTGGGCGAGGACGGGGTGCTGAAAAACGCGAAGGCCGGCGCGGTTTGCATCGACCTGAGCAGCGTCGATCCTCAGACCATTAAGAGATGCTACGAAGCCGGGAAAAAAGCCGGGATCGGTTTTGTTGACTCGCCGGTGAGCGGCGGCCCCACCAATTGCTATGACGGCACTTTGACGCTGATCATCGGCGGCGACGACGAGGACGTAGCTAAGGGCGACGCCGTTTTCCAGGCGCTGGGCGGCAAGGGCGTCATACACCGGGCCGGACCTTCCGGGGCCGGAGTGACCGTCAAACTGGTAAACAACGCCATCGCCATCAGCAACATGGTGACTACGACGGAGGGCTTTATGCTCGGGGTCAAAGCCGGAGTGGATCCGGACTTGCTGTATCAGATCCTGAATACCAGCGGCGCCCGCTCTTATCACCTGAACAAGCGGATCCCCTGGGTTTTGGACGGGAGTGTGGCGGAACCGCGGTTCAAGCTGGAGACTGCCCGGAAGGACGTGGGTCTGGCTTTGGATATGGCCCACCAGATAGGTATGCCTCTGCCGGTGATCGCCAACGCTTACGAATTGCTGAATGTGGGTATGTCTCAGGGTTGGGGTGAGGAAGACTGTGTCGCTATCGTCAAGTTTTACGAACAATTGGCCGGGGTCACCGGACGCAGCAGGAAAAAGCCGGACTAAGCGGAGGTTGAACACATGAAAGCGGCAGTAATGTACGAACCCAAAAAGGATTTCGTTGTGGAGGAGATTGAAATTCTGCCACCCAAGTCCAAGGAAGTTCTTATCCGCATGGCAGCCAGCGGCGTGTGCCGGAGTGACTACGCGCGGCTGATGTGGGAAAGGCCGTCGGTCTTGCCGATTGTCTTAGGCCATGAGGGCGCCGGAATCGTCGAGAAGATTGGCGCTGGCGTGACGCGGGTAAAGCCGGGAGATAAGGTCATGCTGACATGGGCCGCGCCCTGCGGGGTCTGTCACAGCTGTCAGACAGGGAAGTACAATATTTGTGCGGAAGCGGTGCGCGAACGCACGAGCTGTACCATGCGGGATGGAACTACCCGTCTGCGCAAAGGCGGCCGGGAGATTCACCATTTTGACGCGCTGTCCACGTTTGCGGAATACGCGGTCGTCAACGAAAGCGCCTGTATTATTTGTCCGGAAGGGGTGCCGCTGACCTCGGCCGCCTTAATCGGCTGTGCCGTGATGACGGGAATCGGGGCGGTTTGGAACACAGCCCGCGTGAACCCTGGCAGTACGGTGGCCGTCACCGGTGCCGGCGGCGTCGGTCTGAACAGCATCCAGGCCGCCGCTTGTGTCAGTGCTTCTCAAGTGATCGTTATTGACGTGGACGAGCAAAAACTGGAGTTTGCCAAGCAATTTGGCGCCACGACTGTCATCAACGCCAAGTCTGAAAACCCGGTGGAGCGTGTCATGGAACTGACCAACGGCAGCGGCGTGGATTTTGCCTTCGATTGCGTCGGCTCCCCGAAAACGATAGGACAATTGTGGGATGCCGTGCGCCCCGGCGGCACGGTCGTTGTTGTGGGTGTCGCTCCGGTGGGGGAGAACGCTTCGATTCCGGGTATCCAACTTGCGTTTTCGGAAAAGATCCTCAGAGGTTCGCTTTATGGAGAAACGCGGCCCCATGTAGATTTTGCGCGCATAGTCAACCTTTATCAGTTAAAGAAGATAAAATTGGATGAGTTGGTGACTAAGACATACAAGTTAGAAGAAATAAATCAGGCCTTTGCTGATTTGATAGCTGGAAAAAATGTGCGTGGCGTCATAGTTTATTAATGAGAAACAGAGTTAGGAACAAAAAATTTGGCAAGAAGAAAAGGAGTGCACGAGATGAAAAAGTCCCTTGCGTTTGCGGTAGTGTTACTGTTGTGCGGGCTTTGTGCCGCTTGTTCTTCACCCGTGACC
>JAISEW010000204.1 GCA_031263945.1 Gracilibacteraceae bacterium
CAATTCTTCCCTGACCTCTGTCAGAGGGAAAATAGCCGCGCCAAGCCCTTCAATCACGAGTTGCTTGGCAATCTCCATTGAGTTTGTCTCAATGATCGTGGTCAGATGGGGATTGTTTGTAATGGACTCGTGCATTTTATTCCAGGGCTGATACTCAGCGTTATGGAGCCTGGCATTTATAAAAGGAACTCTAAAGTCGTCGCTCTCTGTTAACGGCAATAAATCCCGCTCATTTGCAAAGTCCTTGCCGACTACAGAGACAAGGGGCTCCTTGGTTAATTGTTCGCATTTCAGGATAGGCGCTGAAAATAGCACGGTTGAGAGACCCAAATCGACGGATTGATCAATCAGCATCTCATAAATATTCTGAGAACTGTCCCCCCTGATGAACAGTTTGTTCATCGACAAATCCGGCTCCTGATAGAAGCGTTTGACAATGTTAGAGAAAATGCCGACTTATTAAAAAGGGATTGCAATAGAAATGCTTTCTTGAGGAGTTTTTTTCAAGGCTTCTACGCCATCTGAGTATACTTGAATGATTCGCTTCGCATAGTGTAAAAAGGCATTTCCATACTTTGTCAGGGAAACGCTCTGCGAGGTGCGATGAAACAGAGTTACGCCAAGTTCGTTTTCAAGACTTTGTATTCTGCGGCTAACGCCGGATTGTGTGAGCATCAGTGATTCAGACGCCTTTTGGAAGCTCTTGTACTGCGCTACCTGATAAAAGGTTCTGATGCTTTCAATTTCCATTGCGCGCCTCCGAGTGGTTTCAGTAGTTCCCGTTTGGTCGCATTGGCAAGAGACGTCAATTTGTCTTTTGTCAGTATTAGATAACAATCGGGGCGCATAATACAGGTGGAAAGCAAATTCGTATTGTGAGAGGTAAGAATTTTTGGGATCTTCTTAACATTACCAAGCCCTCCCTGTTATGTAGTGTATCCGATAAAATAAGAAATGTCAACGACCGTCCCGCCGCGCCCCCTCCCGAAATCCCCCCGATAAAAAAACGGCGGGCCTTGAAGGAAATCCGGCAAATACAGCGAATGACTGTTAGAGTATGGAGCAAACGCCATGACGGAGAAAGAGAAAAAAACGGGAAGCTGGCTGCGTTATGCCGCCGTGGGGTCGAGCATTTCGTGTACGCTTGCCGGGTGTGTTGCCGGGGGATATTTTTTGGGCGCTTTTTTGGATCGGCGCTTGGCGACGGCGCCGCTCTTTACCGTGATGCTGATAATTGGGGGGGTGGCGCTGGGAATTTCCTATCTGGTTTGGACGCTGACGCGGATATCGGCGGCAAGCGGCAAGCGCGGCGATCATGAGTCTTAAACAGGTTTTTCTGACTGAAGCGGCGGTTTTGCTTTGCGCCTTGGCTTTGACTCTGTGGCGCGGCGACGTAAAATTCGTCGGGCTTTTTGCTGGGTGTTCGGTGGGGGTGCTGAACCATTTGCTGCTCCGGCGCGATATGCTGAAGACGCTCGGCGCCGGTGTTGACCGCGCTGTGATCAGGTATGTCAAAGGGCTGCTCACGCGTTTGGCGCTCATCACCGCGGCGGTCGCTTTGTGCGCGCGGGTCCTGCCGGACTGGACTTTTCCGATGGCAGGCGGGCTGGCTTTTGGCATCGTCATATCCCTCGCGCTCGCGGCTGTCAACGCGACCCGCGAGAACGGCTCGTTTGGCGGAGAGCAGTCGCCGCGCGATGAAAGGAGGTGAAAAGTTAAATGCACGAAACGATTCTCTGGCAGGTGGGCTCTTTGGGGACTATTCACGGCAAGACGCTGGTCATGACTTGGATGGCTTTTGTCGTCATCTTTGTCCTGGTTTTTCTCGGCACGCGCCGCCTGACCAGCGAGACGCCAGGCAAATTGCAAAATTTCCTGGAATGGATCGTTGATTTTGTGCGGGGTATTATCCGGGATAATATGGAATACACGAAGGCCGCCGGTCTGCACGCTTATCTGCTGACGCTGATCTTGTTCGTTTTTGTTTCCAATATGCTGGGACTTATACCGAATATTTTTTGGCCGCTCTTTGAACATGTGGAATTTGCCAAATTAGACGAAATATTCCACGGCGCGGCGCTGATGTCGCCCACCGCCGACGTCAATACTACCGCGTCGCTGGCTGTTTTGACTTTTGTCCTGATCATCGCCTACGGCATCAGGTTTCACGGCCCTAAGTACTTCAAGCATTTCATTGAGCCTAACGCGATTTTTCTGCCGATCCATCTGATCGACATGGTGGCCAAGCCCATGACGCTGGCCTTTCGTCTGTTTGGCAACATCTTTGCCGGAGAAGTGTTGATTTCCGTTCTGCTCATGCTGCCGGGGATCGCGATATTCGGCGGAGTCGTCCCGATGACGGTCTGGCTGGGATTCAGCATTTTCATCGGCGCGATCCAGTCGTTTGTTATTACTGTGCTGACCACGGCCTATATCGCCCAGGCGATCGGTTCTGACGAGCACTGAATGATCTAACTGATCTATAATTCTAAGGAGGATTTTTTCATGGATGTTTCTGCTGCAGCAATGATTGGCGCCGGGATTGCCGCCGGCGCGGCCGCGATCGGCGCCAGCCTCGGTAACGGCGGCGTTATCAGAAGTACGGTGGAGGGCGTGGCCCGCCAGCCGGAAGCGAAGGGTTCCCTGCAATCCCTCATGTTTATCGGCGTCGGCTTGATCGAGGCGCTGCCTCTCCTGACCTGGGTCATCGCTATCCTGATGGTGTTTGTAAAAGGTTAAAGCCTGCGGAGCGAACCGGGGAGGGGAGGGGATTATTTGAATCCCATTGCATTTGATTTGACGCTGCCGGCGCAGATAATTTCTTTCCTGCTGCTGGTCTGGATATTGGCCAAATTCGCCTGGAAACCGCTGATGGCCATGATGGAGAAACGCCGGCTTTTTATTCAGGAAAACCTAGCCCAGGCCGAGGCGGAGCGCAAGGAAGCGGAGCGGATCCAGCGGGAGTACAAGGAAGAAATGCGTCAGGCCCGCCAGGAAGCCCAGGGCATCATTGAGCAGGCGGCGAAAACCGGCGAACAGCGCGCGGCGGAAATAGTGGAGGAAGCGCGCCGGGAGACGGAAAAACTGAAAGCGTCCGCTCTGGCGGACATCGAGCGGGAGCGGGAGAAAGCCGTGTCCGAGGTCAAGGCGCAAGTGGCGGGGCTTTCGATCACGGTGGCGGAAAAACTGCTGCGGGCCCGGCTGGATTTGAGCGACCAGGCCGATCTGGTAGACCAATTCATTCAGGAAATAGGAGACGGCCGGCCATGCTAGACGGAGCGGCGGCTCGCCGCTACGCGCAGGCCATGTTTGATCTGGCCGTGGAAACCGGGCGTCTGGATGAGACCGACCGCGAATTGCGGGAATTGACCGAAGTTTTGCGGGCCGGGCCGGAGCTTAAATACCTGCTCGGTCATCCTAATGTCGAGCCGGCGGAAAAACGCGCGGTGATGGAACAGATCTTCGGTCGGGAAACGAGTCAATTAACGCGGCATTTTTTCTATTTGCTGCTTGATCGCCAGCGGCAGAAACTTTTGCCGCTGATCCGGCGTGAGTTTTCGCGGCTGGCCGATGAAAAAAATCAGGTGGCGGAAGTCACGGCGACGAGCGCCGCCGCTCTGAGCGCCGCCCAGACAGAGGCGCTGCGCGAGGCGGCGCGGAGTCTCACGGGGAAGGATGTGCGCCTCTTAACGCGTGTGGACGCGGATTTGATCGGCGGCGTCACACTAAAGATCGGCGACCGGGTTTTGGACGGTTCTCTCCTGACGCAGCTGCGAAAAATGCGGCGGGAATTGTCCGCGGCCTTATGACGGCGAATGTTCCGGCAAGAGAAATTGAGGTGAGCGATAAGGATGAATTTGCGTCCTGAAGAAATAAGTTCTATCATAAAACAGCAAATCGAGCGTTACGAATCCACTCTCGAGGTGACGGACGTCGGCGCCGTCATCCAGGTGGGCGACGGCATAGCCCGGATCTACGGCCTGGAAAAAGCCATGATGGGCGAACTCTTGGAATTCCCCGGCGGCGTTTTTGGCATGGTCATGAATCTGGAGGAAGACAACATAGGCTGCGTTATCCTCGGCCCTTTTGCCGGCATCAAAGAAGGGGATCAGGTAAAAAGCACGGGCCGCATCGTGGAAGTGCCGGTGGGCGACGCCTTGATCGGGCGGGTCGTCAACGTGCTGGGCCAGCCGATCGACGGCAAGGGCGAGATCAAAGCCGCGGGATACCGTCCGATCGAAACCCAGGCCCCGGGCGTCGTCGACCGCAAATCGGTGCATGAGCCGCTGCAGACCGGGCTGAAGTCCATCGACGCCATGGTGCCGATCGGCCGCGGCCAGCGGGAGCTGATCATCGGCGACCGCCAGACGGGAAAAACGGCGCTGGCCATCGATACCATCATCAATCAGCGCGGCAAGGACTGCATCTGCATTTACGTCGCGGTGGGGCAAAAACAGTCCACCGTGGCCAGCGTGGTGAAGAAGCTGGAAGAATCTGGGGCGATGGATTACACCATCGTCGTGATGGCCACCGCTTCCGAGCCGGCGCCCATGCTCTACATCGCCCCTTACTCCGGCTGCGCGATGGGGGAATATTTCCGGGACGACGGCAAACACGTCCTGCTTGTTTACGACGATCTGACCAAACAGGCCATCGCCTACCGCGAACTGTCCCTCTTGCTGCGCCGGCCGCCCGGCCGCGAGGCTTTTCCGGGCGACGTTTTTTATCTGCAGTCCCGCCTGCTGGAACGCGCGGCCAAACTGTCGCCGGAAAAGGGTGGCGGCTCTCTCACGGCGCTGCCGATCATCGAGACGCAGGCCGGCGATATTTCCGCCTATATCCCGACGAACGTCATTTCCATCACGGACGGGCAGATATTCCTGGAATCCGACCTGTTTTACTCCGGTTTTCGCCCGGCGATCAACGTCGGCATCTCGGTGTCCCGCGTCGGCGGCAACGCCCAGATCAAAGCGATGAAACAGGTGGCGGGCCAGCTCCGGCTCGATCTGGCCTCTTACCGCGAATTGGCGGCGTTCGCGCAATTCGGCTCCGATCTGGATAAATCGACGCAGGCGCGCCTGAACCGCGGGCAAAAAACGATGGAGATCTTGAAGCAGCAGCAATACGACCCGATGGAGGTCGAGGATCAGGTCGTCATCATTTTCGCCGCGACGAAGGGGTATATCGACGACGTGCCGCTGGAAAAAATGGGAGCTTTTGAGAAAGAGCTGCTGCGTTTTATGAACACCGTCAAAGCGGATATCATGGACAGACTGCGCGCGGAAAAAGCCTTGAGCGATGAATTGCGGGAGGCGGTCGGCGCGGCGGTCGATGAATTCAAAGAAGGTTTTTTGGCCTGAAAAAGAGAGTAGGTGAGTAAGTGGCAGGAGTACGCGATATTCGCCGCCGCATCCGCAGCGTCGCCAATATGCAGCAAATAACGAAGGCCATGAAAATGGTGGCGGCCTCCAAACTGCGGCGCGCTCAGGAAAAAGTGATCGCGTCCCGGCCCTACGCCGAGCGGCTGCAGGCTATGCTGGCGCGGCTAGTGGCTTCGGGCGGCGATCTCTCCCATCCCCTGCTCGACAAGCGGCCGGTCAAAAATATCGGTTATGTCCTCGTCAGTTCGGATAAAGGCCTCTGCGGCGGTTTCAACGCCAATCTCATCCGCGTCGCCCGCGAGGAGCTGGCGGCGGAAGACGGGGCGGCCCGCTCGCTGATCGTCGTCGGCCAGAAAGGTCTGGAGTTTTTTCGCCGGCGGAGCGTGGATATTCGCGCCCAGTTTACCGGGATGGGCGACAGCCCGGATTTTGCCTCGGCCCGCCGGATCGCCGCCCAGGTGACGGAGTTTTATAAAAACGGCGCGCTGGACGAGGTGTATGTCATATACGCCGCGTTTGTCTCCGTCCTGAATCAGACGCCGACCGTGGTCAAACTCCTGCCGGTCGAGCCGGCGGCCGAAAGCGGGGCGGGCGAATACATCATCGAGCCTTCGCCGGCCGTGATGCTGGATCTGCTTTTGCCCGGCTATATCGAGAGCCGGTTGTTTAACGCTTTACTGGAAAGCAAGGCCAGCGAGCTCGGGGCGAAAATGACGGCGATGGACTCGGCGACGGAAAACGCGAAAGAAATGATCGATAAGCTGACGCTGGCTATGAATCGCGCGCGGCAGGCCGCCATCACGACGGAAATCACGGAGATCGTCGGCGGCGCGGCGGCGTTGGAATAGGGATCGCACTCGAAGGGAGTTTATATGTCAACCAAAGGGAAAGTCATACAGATAACCGGCCCGGTCGTAGACGTGGCCTTTGATCCGGAAGACTTGCCGGAGATCTACAGCGCCATCCTCGTCGAAGACGACGATAAACATTTACATCTGACGCTGGAGGTGGCGCAGCATTTGGGCAACGACACGGTGCGCTGCGTCGCCATGTCCTCGACCGACGGCATGATCCGCGGCATGGAAGCGCTCAATACGGGAGCGCCGATCAGCGTGAATGTCGGGAGCGAGACCCTCGGCCGCATGTTTAACGTGCTCGGCAAGCCGATCGATAATCTGCCCCCAATCATCACCGCGCATCTTTATCCGATCCACCGCCCGGCGCCGGAGTTTGTCGAGCAGGAAACGACGGACACGATGCTGGAAACCGGCATTAAAGTGGTGGACCTCTTGGCCCCTTATGCCAAGGGCGGCAAAATCGGCCTGTTCGGCGGCGCGGGCGTCGGCAAGACCGTTTTGATCCAGGAACTCATCAACAATATCGCGACCCAGCACGGCGGTCTTTCCGTTTTTTCCGGCGTCGGCGAAAGGACGCGGGAAGGCAACGATCTCTGGAACGAGATGAAGGAATCCGGCGTTATCAACAAGATGGCGATGGTGTTCGGGCAGATGAACGAACCGCCCGGGGCGCGCCTGCGCGTGGCCCTGACCGGGCTCAGCATGGCCGAGTATTTCCGGGACGAGCAAAATCAGGACGTGCTGCTGTTTATTGACAATATTTTCCGTTTTACGCAGGCCGGTTCCGAGGTTTCGGCCCTCCTGGGCCGGATGCCTTCCGCCGTCGGGTATCAGCCGACTTTGGCTACGGAGATGGGTAATTTGCAGGAACGGATCACTTCGACCAAGGCCGGTTCGATCACGTCGGTGCAGGCTATTTACGTTCCGGCGGACGATCTGACCGACCCGGCCCCGGCGACGGCGTTCGCGCATTTGGACGCCAAGACCGTTCTCTCGCGCTCCATATCGGAGATGGGGATCTATCCGGCCGTCGATCCGCTGGATTCGACCTCTCAGATATTGACGCCGACTGTCGTCGGGGAGGAGCATTACGCGGTGGCGCGCGAGGTGCAGCGCATTTTGCAGCGTTATAAAGAATTGCTGGACATCATCGCCATTCTCGGCATGGAGGAATTGTCCGAGGACGACAAGATCCTCGTCAACCGGGCGCGGCGGATCCAGCGTTTTCTCTCGCAGCCGTTTACGGTGGCGGAGACGTTCACGGGCATGAAGGGCAAATATGTGCCGGTCAAAGAGACCGTGCGCAGCTTCAAGGAAATTTGCGCCGGCCGCTACGACGATTTACCGGAAGAAGCGTTCCAATATGTGGGCTCGGTAGACGAAGCCGTGGAAAAAGCCGGTAAGATGGAGGCTTGATACATCATGGCGACGCCGTATTTGTTGAACGTGGTCGCGCCGGCCGGTGAGGTTTTTTCCGGCGAGGTGGAATTTACAGTCGTGCCCGGCGTGGAGGGCGAATTGGGGATCCTGGCCCGGCACGCCCCGCTGATCGCCGGTCTCGGCGTGGGGATCCTCCGCTATACGCGGGAAGGCCGCGTGGAAAAGATCAGCATTGGCGGCGGATTTGTGGAAATGGCGGACAATAAGGCGACCGTGCTGGCCAAAACCGCGGAAACAGCGAGCATGATCGACCGCGGCCGGGCGGAGGCCGCCAAGGAACGGGCGGAGCAGCGTTTGCATCAAAAAGGGGAGAATATCGATCTCCTGCGGGCGGAAGCCGCGCTGAAACGGGCGATCTCCCGCCTGCAGACGTTGAATAAGTGAGGAAATTATAGCTGGCAAGCCGCGCCCGGCAGGAAAGTTACGGGCGCGGCTTGTTTTTGTCCTTCCGGGCCGTAGGCGATACCCTGCAAAGGGTGCATGACAAATTTGTGGGTAAGAGCGGGTTGCGACCCGCTCCGCACCATATTTGAAACGGATTTCCGTAGGGGCGGATGGCAATCCGCCCGTGGTCCCTGTTCCGTCCATTTGCGTGGCGCGGGGAAATCGCGGCGGACGGCCTTGTTCAAAACCCGATCCCCGCTTCTTGCAGCCGCGGCCATTTTTCATCCTTCGCGCTCAGTATCGGCGCGCCGCCCGCCAGCGGCCAGGCGACGCCTATGGCCGGGTCGTTCCAGACGACGCCGCCTTCATCCGCCGGGTCGTAGAGACGCGTGCATTTATAGGTGAACTCGGCGGACTCGCTCAGCACCAGATAACCGTGAGCGAAGCCCTCGGGGACAAAAAGCTGTTTTTTGTTTTCCGCGCTGAGAATCACGCCGCGCCACTGTCCAAAAGTCGGACTGCCTCGGCGCAAGTCGACGCCTACGTCAAACACTTGGCCGGAGACCACGCGCACCAGTTTGCCCTGCGGGTTTTGCCGCTGAAAATGCAGCCCGCGCAGAACGCCTTTTTTGCTTTTCGATTGATTGTCCTGGACAAAATCGGCCGGCAGTCCCGCGGCCCGAAATTCCTCCGCCTGAAACGTTTCCATGAAATAACCGCGCTCATCGCCGAACACCGCCGGTTCCACAATGATCAGCCCTGCGATCTCCGTTGCGGTAAACGTAAATTTGCCCATTGAACGCGCGCCTCCCTGAAATGCTTCTCCAACATTTATTATACACCGCCGCGCGGCCCGCGACAATATTCAGGTCAAAAAAGTCTCTCGGATGAGCGCCCGCAGCTCCGCGGCGGTTTCCGCCCGCAGGGCCGCCGTGCGCAGGGCCGCCGCTCCGCGCCGGCCCTTGCAGTACCAGCCGAAATGCTTGCGCATTTCCC
>JAISEW010000226.1 GCA_031263945.1 Gracilibacteraceae bacterium
CTCTTTCCCCTGCCGGGCGGTCTGCTCGAAACAGGCGGCCTTTTAGCCGGCGGGATCGGGACGGCGGAAGTGATCCATCTGAGCGGGGCGGACGAAGTGATGGCGCTGTTCGCCGACCCGGAAATCAGCCGGCGCTATAAGTACGCCGAGCCGCTGTTTTGCAAAGGCGGCTGCCTAAACGGCCCCGCTCTGGGCGGGGAGGACGATCCGCTCCGGCGGCGGGCAAAAATCATCGCTTACGCCCAAACCGCCCCGGTCCCGGAAAGCGAAGCCCAGACCGCCCCCGCCGGAACTTTTTTTACGGCCCGGGAAGATTTTTTCCCGGCTGTGACGGAAAACCAAATCAACAAGGCGCTGGAGCGGACGGGGAAGCTTGACCCGGCTTCGCGCCTGAACTGCGGGGCCTGCGGCTACAAAAACTGCCTGGATAACGCCAGAGCGGTCGCGCGCGGCATGGCCGAACCGGAAATGTGTATGCCCTATATGCGCGTGCTGGCCCAGCAGCGGACGGACCGGATCATCGAGACCATGCCCAGCGGGGTGATGATAGTGGACGGCGAACTGAACATGATCAGGATGAATCCGGCTTTTCAGAAAATGTTCATCTGCGGCGGCGATATCCTCGGCCGCCGCGTATCCTACCTGCTCGACCCTGAAGGCTTTGAAAAACTGCTCCTGGGGGAAACGGAGCTTTATGAGTCGATCCAGACCCGTTACGGCGTCCGCTACCATGAGATAATTTACGCCTTGCGCGAGGACAATCAATATATTGGGATTTATTCCGATATTTCCCATTTACAGTACAACCGGGAGCAGCTGGATGTGATAAAAGCGCAGACGCTCAGGCACGCGCGCGAGTTTCTCTCGCATCAGGTGCGTTTCGCCCAGGAAATGGCGGATTATCTGGGTAAAAGCACCGCGCGCAGCGAGGAGATAGCGCGGCGCCTGATCAGTCTTTACGATCAGTCTTTATGAACGGTAAAACGGCCATGAATTTTTTCCAGGACTACCTCAGCCAGGAGACCAAAACCGGACAGAGCGTCTGCGGCGACGTCTGCGCCTGTGAGAGGACGGCCGCGGGCACGTATTTTATCCTGTGCGACGGGATCGGTTCGGGCGTTTACGCGAATATCGCGGCCATTACCTGTCTGAGCCGCATAAAAGAACTTCTGCGCCGCGGCGTGACCGCCCGCCGGGCCAGCGAGACCGTCGCCGATTCCATGCGTCTGGCCCGGAGGGAAGACATCCCTTTTTCCGCTTTTATCATCGCGGTGATCCTGCCGGACGGACATTTTACCGTTTACACCTATGAAGCGCCCGCCGCGGTACTCTTGCGCGCCGCCGGCGCCGCCCCGCTGCCGCCGCGCCTTTGCCCGGCGGGGGCGGAAACCATCGGGGAAGCGACGGGCAGACTGCGCTTGGGCGAGGCGCTGCTGCTCTTTTCCGACGGCGTCACGCAGGCCGGCATGGGCCGCGGCTATGGAACGGGCATCGGCGCGGAGGGGGCGGCGAGTTATATCAGCCGCGTTTGCAAAAGAGGGTTTGACCCGCGGGAGCTGCCGGAAAAAATCGTGGCCATGTGCCGCGATCTCAGCCGGGACCGCTGCGAGGACGACACGACTTGCGCCCTCCTGCACTGCCGCGAGGCGCGGGAGATGACCGTGCTGACCGGCCCTCCTTCCCGGCCGGGCCTGGACCGTGACTGCGCGGCGGCTTTTTTGGCCGCGCCGGGGCAAAAAGCGATCTGCGGCTCCACCACCGCCGAGATCGTGGCGCGGGAATCCGGGCGCCGGATCGACGTGCTGAGATCCGGCTCGTCTTTTGCCTCCCCGCCGGAGTATTCCGTCGCCGGCGTGGATTTGACGACGGAAGGCGCCGTCACGCTGAATCAGGTTTACAATATCCTCGGCGAGCCGCCGGAACTGCTGGGCGAGGATTCCGTCGTGGAACGGCTCTGCCTGATGCTGAGCGGCGCGGACGTGATCCATCTCATGGTCGGCAAGGCGGTGAACGGCGCTTATGAAGAAATTCTGTTCAAACAGATCGGCGTGCGGGCGCGCCAGGCGGCGGTCGCCCTGATCGCGGAAAAATTGCGAACCATGGGAAAACTGGTGACGGAAAAATACTGGTGAGAAGCGCGGGAGAGACAAGGAGAAGGAATCTGACCATGAAAACCATAGTGAACCAAAAACGCGTCCCGGTGACTGTCAACAACCGGGAAATCGAGGTGTACACGGATTTGACCATTTTGCAGGCGCTCTCGCAGGAGGACATACACATCCCGCATCTGTGCTATGATATCCGCCTGGAACGGGCCAACGGGAACTGCGGCCTGTGCGTTGTGGAACTCGGCCCGTCGGGCGAGCGCGACGTCAAGGCTTGCCAAACCCCGATCAAAGAGGGGATGGTCATAGGCACTAACAGCCCGAGACTGCGCCACTACCGCAAAGTGCGCCTGGAACAGCTGCTTTCCGACCATAACGCGGACTGCGTCGCCCCGTGCGTCATGACCTGTCCGGCCGGTATCGATATCCAGCGCTATCTGCGCCAGGTGAGCAACGGTAATTTTGAGGAAGCGCTCCGCATCATCAAGGACAACAACCCGTTCCCCAGCGTCTGCGGCCGCGTCTGCCCTCATCCCTGCGAGGCCCGCTGCCGCTCAAAACTGGCGGGCGCGCCGGTCGCCATCAACAATGTCAAGCGTTTTGTCGCCGACTGGGACATGGCGCGGGAGCAGCCCTGGGTCCCGGCGGCAAAAACCGCGAGCGGAAAGAAGATCGCGGTGATCGGCGCCGGCCCCTCCGGCCTGACCGCCGCCTATTACAGCGCGCTAAACGGCCATGACGTCACGGTCTTCGAGCGCCAGAGCCGCGCCGGCGGCATGCTGCGCTACGGGATCCCGGAGTACCGTCTGCCCAAAGCGGCGCTTGACCGGGAGATCGACATCATTCGCCGGCTCGGCGTTAAGATCATGACGGAAAAATCGCTGGGAACGCATATCATGCTGGAGGCTCTGGGTAAAGATTTTGACGCGGTCTACCTCGCCATCGGCTCCTGGCGCGCGACTCCCATGCACGTTGAGGGGGAGAATCTCGACGGCGTATGGCTCGGCATCCAATATTTGGAACAAGTGGCCAAGGGCACGGACATAAACCTGGGGGAAGCCGTCGCCGTGATCGGCGGCGGAAACACCGCCGTCGACTGCGCCCGCACCGCGCTCCGGCACGGAGCGCGGACCGTCAGGCTGGTCTATCGCCGCACGCGGGAGGAAATGCCCGCGGAACCGCGCGAGGTGGAGGAAGCGCTGCGCGAGGGCGTGGAAATGCTTTTTTTGATGGCGCCGACCAAGATCACCGTGGAAAGCGGCCGGAAACAGCTGCGCTGCCTCAAGATGACGCTCGGCGAACCGGATCGCTCGGGCCGCCGCCGGCCGGTCCCGGTCGAAGAGAGCGAGACGGTCGTCACGGCGGACACGGTCATCGGCGCCATCGGCCAAAGCACAAACACGCAATTTTTATATAACGATCTGCCTGTACGGCTGAATAAATGGGGCGACATCGAAATCAACGGCAACACCTCGCAAACCTCCGAAACGAATATTTTCGCGGGCGGCGACTGCGTCACCGGCCCGGCGACCGTGGTCCAGGCGATCGGCGCCGGCCGGCGCGCCGCCGAGGCGATCGACCATTTTTTGACGCGCGGCTATGTGAAAGAGGTCGACGTTGATTACAGCTGCAGCCGCGGCTCTTTGGAAGACTTGCCGAAATGGGAGTTTGAGCGCTTCCCTAAGATCGAACGCGCGGAAATGCCTTCGCTCCCGCTTGAGGAGCGGCGGAACAACCAGCGGGAGGTCGAACTCGGCTACGATGAGGAACAGGCGAAAACCGAGGCGCGCCGCTGCCTGCGCTGCGGCTGCGGCGAGCGCTACAGCTGCGATTTGCGCAAAGAAGCGAGCGAGCATGGGATCGCCTTCGCCCCTCCGGCGCATGAACGCCCGTATTTTCCTACGGAGGAAGATCATCCCTATATCGCGCGCAACCACAACAAGTGTATTTCCTGCGGCCGCTGCATCGCCGTTTGCGCGGAAATCGAGGGCCCGGGCGTACTGGCTCCCTATATAAAGCAGGGGCGTCTGCTGGTCGGGACCAAGAGCGGCTTGCCGCTTGATCAGACGGACTGCGTCAGCTGCGGTCAGTGCGTCAACGCCTGCCCGTGCGGGGCTCTGACCGCCAAAAGCGAGAAAGCGGAAGTCTTCCGGGCGCTCAACCATCCGGAGAAAATCACGATCGCCTTTGTGGCGCCCGCGGTCAGGAGTATCGTTTCCTCCCGCTTGGGCATCCCGGTTGCGCAGACGTCGCCGTTTATGGCGGGGATGCTCAAAAAACTCGGTTTTGACCGGGTGTTTGATTTTTCTTTCGCGGCTGATCTGACGGTCGTCGAAGAAACGGAGGAGTTTTTACGCCGGTTCGCCGAGGGGCGCCGTCTGCCGCAGTTCACCTCCTGCTGTCCCGGCTGGGTCAATTTTGTGGAAAACCGCTCCCCGGAAATCATTCCGCATCTGTCGAGCTGCAAATCTCCGCAGATGATGATGGGCGCCACCGTCAAAAACCATTTCGCCTGGATCACCGGGCTGCATAAGAAATACCTGTACGTCGTGGCGGTCGTGCCGTGCATCGCCAAAAAATTCGAGGCGGCGCGGCCGGAATTCGCGGAAGGCGGCGTTCGCGATGTGGACGCCGTCATCACCTCCGCCGAAATGCTCGACATGCTGAAAGGGAGAAACATCCGGCTGGAGGACGTCGTCCCCTGTGAATTCGACGAACCGTACCGCCAGGTCTCCGGCGCCGGCGTTCTGTTCGGTTCTTCGGGCGGCGTCGCGGAAGCGGCGCTGCGGCTGGCGTCGGAAAAACTCGCCGGCCCCGGTCTAAGCCGCCTGGAATTTGAAGAAGTCCGCGGCTTTGCCGGGATCAAGGAGTTCACGGCGGACGCGGGGGAAGCGCCGCTGCGCGTCGCGGTCGTCAGCGGTTTGCGGGGCGCCGAACTCATCGCCGAGAAAATACTGGCGGGCGCGGACACGGGTTATGACTTGATCGAGGTCATGGCCTGCCCGGGCGGCTGCATCAGCGGCGCGGGACATCCGATCCCGGAGAAGATCGACGAGTTGGAGAAGCGGAGGCAGGTCCTGGTCGATATCGACAGAGCTTCCTCTTGCCGCAAAGCGCAGGAAAACCGGGATATCCTGCATCTTTACCGGGAATTTTACGGGGAGACGAATTCCCGGCTGGCGCGCGAACTTCTGCACACAAGTTATACGCCGCGCGCTGAATTGAGGATCACACAGCCGGAAAGAAGCGGATCGCTGTGAATAAAATCGCGGTTTACGGTAAAGGCGGCATCGGAAAATCGACGGTCAGCGCCAATTTGTCCGCGGCTCTGGCCAAGGCGGGCGTCCGCGTACTCCAGATCGGCTGCGACCCCAAACACGATTCCACCCGCTTGCTCACGCATGGGCGGCGGATCACGACGGTGCTGGATTACACGCGCGTGACAGGTCACGCGGACCGCCGGCTGGAGGACGTGCTTTTCCCGGGATACGCGGGCGTGGGCTGCGTGGAGGCGGGCGGCCCGAAACCGGGCGTCGGCTGCGCGGGCAGAGGGATCATCACCGCCTTTGAGCTGCTGGAGCGTTTTCACGCCGAGGATGATTACGACGCCGTGATTTACGACGTGCTGGGCGACGTGGTCTGCGGCGGTTTTGCCGTCCCGATCCGGCGGGAATACGCGAATTTGATACTCATAGTCACCTCGGGCGAATTCATGGCCCTGTATGCCGCCAACAACATTCTGCGCGGGATACGGAATTACGACGGTGAAAAACGGCGCGTGGCGGGTATCGTTTTCAACCGGCGCGATATCGCCGGCGAGGACGGACGCGTCGCCCGTTTTGCCGAAGCCGCCGGACTCCCGATTTGCGCGGTCGTACCCAGAAGCGGGGTTTTTGCGCGCTGCGAAGCGGAAAACAGGACGGTGGTCGAAGCGGGGTATGAATTAGCTGGAATTTTTAGGAAATTAGCGCGGGCGCTGACGGAAGGAATCAGCCTTTACGAAGCCGCGCCCCTGACAGATAGCGACTTGGAGCGCGCCGTCTTTGGCCCGGACCGGCCCGCCGCCCCGGAGCCGGAACCGGTCCCCGCGCCCGCGCCCCCTCTCGCCCGAAGATCCGCCGTCCCGGCCGCTGAATCGACGCGCGCCGCCACCACCGCCGAAGAATTGGTATCCGTCAATGTATTATACGACGATCCCCTGCACGGCTGCGCTTTTAACGGCGCGGTCTCGACGGGCGTCCACCTGACGGACGCGGTGATCCTCGCCCACTCGCCGCAAAGCTGCGCCTATATCTCCTATCAGACGATCAGTTCGGCGGGCAGACGCGGCCTGTTCGAGCGGGGCGCCCTTTTGCCGAACTCCGTGTCGCCCAACCTGGAGTGCAGCTTCATGGATGAAAACGACGTTATTTTCGGCGGTATGGACAAGCTGGAGGCCAAGGTGCTGGAAGTGAAGAAAAAGCGCCCTCGGGCGATCGTCGTCGTCAGCTCCTGTCCCTCCGGCATCATCGGGGACGACATCAGCCGCGTCCTGCGCCACGCCGAGCCGGATCTGCCCATCGTCGCGGTCAAGGCCGACGGCAATCTCAGCGGCGATTATTTGCAGGGTATGCTGGAAATATATGTATCCTTGGCGCGCGCGATCATAAAGCGGGACGCCGCGCCTGTGCCGGACACGGTCAACATAGTTTTTGAAAAAACGGCGGCCAAAAGCACCAGACCTAATTTCAAACTCATGGAAGAATTTCTGCGCCGGCTCGGTCTCCGGGTGAACTGCCGTTTTTTGTGCGAAACGACGTTTGACCGGCTGCGGGATTTCCGCACCGCGCCGCTCAATCTGCTGGCCAGCGACGATTATACGGGCAGACTGCTCCGGCGGTTTTTCACGGACGAATACGGCTGCGTTTTTTTGGACGGCGGTTTCCCCGTCGGTTTTGACGAGACCAAAGACTGGCTGCTCAAGGTCGCGGATTTTTTCGGCCGGCCCGGCGCGGCGGAAGATCTGATCCGGGAACATGAAAGCGGCTACCGCCGGCGGGTGGAAGCCCTGCGCCCGGCGCTGCGCGGCCGCAAACTGATGATCGTCACTTTTAACCATAACGTGGACTGGATACTCAAAGCGGCGCTGGACGCCGGCATGGAGATCGTGAAACTCGGCATACTGCGCTTCTCCCAGGACGCCGGCTTCGTGACTCGGCTCGGCGCGTCTCTGAACGTCGAGGAAAATTACGACGGCGCGAGGCGCGGAGCCGACACGCTGAAATACCGGCCGGATGTGCTGCTGACCAATTATAACTCCGCGGACGAACAGGCGGGCGTCCTCACGGACACGATCCCCATGTGCCCCGACGCCGGGTTTTATTCCGGGCTGAACATGGTCAGCCGCTGGGCCGCTTTGCTGGAAAAAAATTTGCGCGGGGAGTGGATGGACGAT
>JAISEW010000028.1 GCA_031263945.1 Gracilibacteraceae bacterium
CTAAAAAAAAATCAATAAATCCTAACACATTATCTTTAAATGTGTTATAATAAAAAAGCTTGACGAATTTGTATGCAGGAGAGAACATATGGATCTGACCACACTTATTGGTATTGTTGTCGCTTTTGGCGGTCTGCTCCTTGGTTATGTGCTGGAGCACGGCAGCATCCCGGCCCTCTTCCTTCTCAGCCCGGCGGTCATCGTGTTTGGCGGGACCTTCGGCGCTACGCTCACTTCTTTCCAATTCAGACAAATCAAGAAAGTGCCGGGACTGTTTTTATCCACGTTCCGTTCCTCGGCGGCGGAGGAAATAGTAAAAGTATCCGCCACCTTGGAGGAAATGGCTCAGCTCGTTAAAGTGAACGGTTTCCTCAGCCTGGAAGGCTATTTACAGCAGCATGACGACATTGACCCCATATTAAAACGCGGGGTCCTGCTGATGATGGACGGCGCCGATTCGCAGCGGATCGAGGAGTCTATGGAAGCGGACATCGCGATCATCGAACAAACCAAACATTCGGAAATAGCCGTTTTTGAGGCGATGGGCGGTTACTCTCCGACCATGGGCGTGGCCGGCACCGTCATGGGTCTGGTGCAGACGCTGAGCCACATGGCTTCGCCGGAGGAGTTGGCCGGCGCCATCGCTTCCGCGTTTATCGCCACTTTATACGGTATCGCTTTTGCCAATCTGCTTTATCTGCCGGTTGCCAGCAAGCTGAAAATGAATCTGAAAACGCACGGCATCTGCTATGAATTGCAGGTAAAAGGCGTAGTGAGCATCCAAAAAGGATTTAACGTCCGGGCGATCAAAGAGATGATCGTGCCTTATCTTGAGGCTGTGGGCGCGCAGCCGGAGGGCGGAGGTGACTGATTATGGCGAAAAAGAAACAGGCCGATCCGGAAAAAGATAATTCCGAGCGATGGCTGCTGACTTATTCGGATATGATCACGCTGCTCCTCGCGCTGTTTATCATGCTCTACGCGATGAGTACCATTGACGCGCAAAAATACGCCCAGATAGCCCGCAGCATCGCGGGCGCTTTTGAGGGCGGCAGCGGCGATCTGCCCGACGTCGGCGACGGCCCGGCGGGGGAAAGCCCGTCCATCGACGGCGAGGATCCGGAGCAGCCGGCGGAGTTTTCCGATCTGTATGAGCGCCTGACCAGCGAAGTGGCCGCCAACGAATTGAGCGACCTTGTCGACGTCCTGCAAAAAGATGATTCTATCATCGTGCGTTTCAAGGATTCGGTGCTTTTCTTCCCGGACAGCCCGCAGATGCGCCCCGAAGGCCAGGTGGTGCTGACCAAAATAGGAACTATCCTGGCGGATATGAGCGTGGCGATCGGCCATGTCCGGATCGAGGGCCATACGGCGGACACCGGCATGGAAAACGTCAGCGCTTTTGACCTCTCCGCCCAGCGCGCCACCACGGTGCTGGCTTTTATCGTTGTGGAGGACAGATTTCCCCAGGCCAAGGCCAGCATAGCCGGCTATTCCCATTATGTGCCGATTGCGGAAAACACGACTGAAGACGGCCGCGCCCGCAATCGGCGGGTGGAACTGCTGATCACACCGCCGCCACCGGAAGAGGTGACGTGGGAGACGATTTTGCCTTAGCGCCGGGGATCACTGCGCCGCGGCGGTCTGCATCGTAGCCCGCGCGTATTCCGACATAACGGCTTCATGCAGCGCCGAGCGGAATTCGCCCGTGATTGGAAAACAAATGTCGCGGTACTCGCCTCTTTTGTCCTTGACGCTGGGCATGGCGACAAAAACTCCGTTTTTGCTGTTCATGATCTGGATGCCGTTGACGGCGAAACAGCCCCCGAGCGTTACGCTGGCGAACGCCAGCAAGTTGTTGCGGGAAGCGACGGGATAGACGCGCGTCTCGATGCTCAGGGTGGTCTTTTCCTGGTTTTTCATGGTATTCCTCCTCAATTAAGATGGTTTTGCGGAATTCTCCGTATACCAGTAAGGCGGGATGATAAACCATATTATTACAAATATGTAAAATAAATTTGGGGCGGGCGGAAAAAATTTATGGCCATGGCAGGGGCGGCGGCGCCCGTGGAGGAAAGCAGTAAAATATACGTTGATCTGGAAGCGTTTCAAGGGCCGCTGGATCTTCTGCTCAGCCTGATCCGCCAGCATAAGGTGGATATTTACGCTATTCCGGTCGCCCTCATCGCCGACCGGTTCATAGAATCGCTCGCGCAAATGGAAAAACTTGATTTGGAGATCACTTCGGAGTTTTTGGTGCTGGCGGCCCAGCTGCTCTACCTGAAATCGCGCGAACTCCTGCCCCGGCCGCAAAAAACAGAGGACGAACTGGCCGAGGAAGAACTGCTGAAACAGGATATCGTGGACCGCGTGGTCATATACGGCGCCTACAAGGAAGCGGCCGCTTTTCTGCGGGAGCGGAGCCGGGCGGAGGCGGCGCCGTTTTTTCGCGCCGTCGACTTGGAAGAACTGTGGGCGGCGCTGCCGCGGCCCAACCCTTTGCGGGGCGTATCGCTCGCCGCTTTGAACCGGGTCTTTGCCGCCGCTCTCGCCAAGGCGGAAAAGGAAGAGGAGACGGCCATGCTGGCGACGGAGGAGATCCAGATGGATATGATGATCCGCGGCATCATGCGCCGGGTGCTGCTGCGGCCGGAAGGGCTGCTGTTTTCCCGTTTGTTTGCTTACCGCTCCCGCCTGGAGATCATCATCGCTTTTGCCGCCGTGCTGGAACTCCTGCGCGGCGGCAGACTGCGCGCGGCCCAAAGTGAAACGACCGGCGATATTTTCATCGTTCCGACGCCTAAAGCCCGCGAATACGCGGATTCGCCGGACGGGGGCCTGTGAGCGGGGTGCTGTTTCGGGAAAAAGAGACCGCGGCGCTGGAAGCCCTGCTGTTCATGGCGCGAGAACCGCTGCCCCCGGCGCGGCTGGCGGAACTGCTGGAGGTAAAGACGCAGGACGCGGAAGACCTTCTCGCGGTCCTCGCCGCGCGCTACGAGCGGGAGGACTGCGGTTTGACCCTTGTCCGCTATGAGACAGGCGTGCGGCTCGGGACCAAAGGCGAGACCGCCCCGTATATTCAGGCCCTCTACCGGCAGCCGGCCCAGCTTTTGTCGCAGGCGGCCCTGGAAACTTTGGCCGTGATCGCCTACCGCCAGCCGGTGACCAAAGGCGAAATCGACCTGATCCGCGGCGTGCAGTCGGACACGGCTTTGCGCGCCCTGCTGGAAAAAGATCTGGCCCGGGAAGCCGGGCGGCGGGAAAGCGCGGGCCGCCCGTTCCTGTATGTCACGACGCCGGAGTTCCTGCGTTATTTTAACCTGACCTCCGTCGCGGAGTTGCCGCCGCTGGAGCAAAACGCCGTCTATTCATAGGATATACCCCGTCATTCCCTCACATACTTCTGGTTGCGACTGTTCGGCTCATTGTCGCAAGGGATTTTCACATAATGCATCTCTTATAAAACGCCCAGGCGTCCCCGCACATGTCCGCCGGCGTTTTTTCCGCTTTCCAGCCCAGCTCCCGCTCCGCCTTGGCCGGTGAGGAATAATAAGCCGCCAGATCGCCGGGCCGGCGCGGGC
>JAISEW010000057.1 GCA_031263945.1 Gracilibacteraceae bacterium
GTCGTCATCAGGGCCGCGTCGGAGCGGTATACGAAGCCGCAGTCCGCGTTGCCCGTTTCAACGTATTCAAGCACTTGGCGGACGTCCTTTGCGAATATCAGCTTGTCCTGAATCGCGTCCCATATTCCCATGGATTCAAGCGTCTGCTTCGCGTAATTGCCGGCGGGTACGGAATCCGGCTCGCCGACGACGATGCTCGCGACGTCCGCGCCCGCCAAACCGTCAGCGCTGACTACATCGGCCTTCTCCGCGGACGCGATCAGGGTCAGCGAGTTGCCTAAGAGATCCTTGCGCGATTCAGGGACTATGAGGTTCTCGTCCGCCAGTCCGTCCATATGGCCCTTGGACGCCGAAATGAAGATATCGCAGGGCGCGCCCTCCAGTATCTGCTTCTGAAGCGTCCCGGACGCGGCGAAATTGAAGTTGATCACATCGGCGCTGTCTTTTTGGTATTCCGTGTAGATTTCCTCGAGCGCGTCCGTCAGGCTTGCCGCCGCAGAGACGTTCAGCTCCGCGCCCTCCGCCGTTTCTTCAGCCGCCGCGTCAGTTCCGGCCGCCGCTTCAGATTCCGAGCCGTCCCCGCCGGAACCGCCGGACGAACCCCCGCAGGCTGAAAAACCCAATACCAGCAAGGCGATTAAAGCCGATACCCATAAAAATTTACCCATTTTTTTCACTTGTTTTCCTCCTTAAAAATACAAATAAGGCGTCTCGCTTACGAGAACGCGCGCCAGCCGAGCCGCCGGCGAAGCCGTTTTGCGATACCGCCGGCTTCGGCGCGGCCGCTGCGCGCCCGCACATACGATAGCCATCCTGCGGTTATTGTACCACAAACGTGAAAAAAACATGTTGCCTGGACAACATTGCGGCAAATTTTTATAGCGATATTTTCGCCGCGCGAGAAAAAAATGTTATTTTATCGCAATGGTATGATATAATGACCACAGTGCGGTCATTATATATTTGAGTGCCCTCCGGCTGCGCCGGAGATGGCGGTATCATAAATGACTGCGCTGCGCTCCGCATTTATGATATAAGACCACAGAACGGTCATTGCATATTCAATATGTTCCGAGGGGGTTTTTTCCATGAAAAAAGGGTACGGCATAAAATCGAAAATCACAATTGCCGCCGGCGTCTGTTTTCTTGCAGGCATGTTGGCAATATTGCTGTCAACGTTTCTGTATCTGAACAGTATTCAAGAAGGATTGCCGGATGAGCAAATCTATAAACTGCTGCGGCTCATGTGCGTCATGTTCCTCGTCGTGGGAATCGCCGTCGTGCTCGCGGTGCATATAACGGCGGGCAGGACGGCGCAGCCGTTGAATATGATGCTGGATCTTTTGAAACGCGTGGGCGAGACGGGAAACCTGAACTATGCCGGCGACGAGCGGGAAAAAGTCCGCGCCGCCGCCGCGCGCGGAGACGAAGTCGGACAATCCATGGCGGCCTTGATGAAAATGCTGGAGCGCCTCGTCTATTACAACGAAACGCTTCAAGCCGTGGCCGCGCGCAACCTGACCGTGGACGTGAAGACGCTGGGCGGCGAGGACAGCATAGGCGTCGCGCGGCGCGCGATGGTGAGCAACAGCAACGATCTGCTCAGCGAGATCAATATTTCATCCAGATGCGTCTCGGACGGGGCGCAGCGCATATCCGACGGGGCGCAGGGGCTTTCGCAGGGGGCTTCCGAGCAGAATGACTCCATCGACAGGCTCTCAAACTCCATCACGGAAGTTTCCGCGTCGATAACGGCGGCGGCGGCCTCCGCGGCGAATCTCGCGGATCTGGCCGACAGCATCAGGACGAAGGCCGAGGAAGGCACGAACCAGATGAATGAGATGATGGGCGCGGTCGGCGAGATCAGCGACGCCTCGCGGAGTATCAGCGGCGTCATAAGGATCATAGACGACATCGCTTTCCAGACGAACATCCTCGCGCTGAACGCCGCGGTTGAAGCGGCCCGCGCCGGCCAGTACGGCAAGGGCTTTGCCGTCGTCGCGGAGGAAGTGCGCAACCTTGCCGCAAAGAGCGCGGAAGCCGCGAAGAATACGGGCAGCCTGATCGAGAACTCCGTCCGGAAAGCCGAGGTCGGCGTCAAGATTGCCGGCAGGACGAGCGAATCCCTGGGGGAGATAGTGAACGGCGTCATCATGTCGGGCAAGCTGATAGACGAGATCGCCGACGGCGCGAACCGGCAGACCGCGGCCATAGCGGAAATCGATATGGACGTTTCGCAGATTTCACACGTGGTTCAGCAGAACAGCGCCACAGCCGAAGAAAGCGCCGCGGCGTCGCGGGAACTGATCAGCCAGTCCGCCGTGCTCGGCGGTCTGCTTGAGAGATTCACGTTCAAAGCCTCGCGCCAGCTGCCGCCGGCCATGACGGGCGCTCCGGCGCTTTACGGGCCGGTAACCGCGCCGTCGGCGTCCCTGCGGCGCGAAAACCCGATGGAAATCCGTCCGGCCGTCCTCACGGCGCGGAAGCTCGCGGACCCGCCGGGCGCCCGCACGGCCGCCCCGGCCCCCGCAAAGCCCGAAGCCGCGCCCGAAGCCCCGCCGGCCGCGCCGGCGCACAGGACGGACGGCTACGTCTGGAGCAAGGATCTGGAAACCGGCAACGAATTGATCGATTCGCAGCACAAGCAATTGATCCAGGCGATGGCCGAACTCATGGACGCCTGCTCCAGCGGCAAGGGCAGAGCCGTAATGTCGGAGACGATAGACTTCCTCGCGGACTACACGGCGAAGCATTTCGCGGACGAGGAAAAGCTGCAGCAGGACTACGCTTATCCCGACCGCGTGAACCACAAGAAGCTCCATGAAGGATTCAAACTCGTGGTCGCCGATCTGGGCCGGCAGCTCAATCAGGAAGGGCCTACGATCGTTCTGGTGGGCAAGGTGAACACGAAAATCGGCGGCTGGCTTGTGAATCACATCAAGCGCGAGGACACGAAGGTCGCCGCGCATATACGCTCGATTTCACAAAAGTGATTGACACATAGCATGTCGTTTGGATATAATAGTTGCGTATATTCCGCCGGCGCGCGCAGAGGGCCCGGGCCGCCTGTGCTGAAATTCAGGGGCGAGGCGCAAAAGAGGCCCGCGTGACGCGGCGCTCCGCTTAGGGCGGGGGAAAATTTTACGAAAAGGAGGTGCGGCCTGTTATGAAGATGACATATCAGCCTAAAGTAAGGCAGAGGAAAAGAGAACACGGTTTCAGAAAGAGAATGAAAACCAAAAACGGCAGAAATGTTTTAAAAAGAAGAAGAATGAGAGGGAGAAAACAGCTTACAGCATAGAGGCCGCAATCGTGGTCTTTTTGTTTCGCGGGTTTTCTGAATCCGCCGGAGGACTGGATGTTAAAACCTGATGTATTGCGCGACAAGAGGGATTTTTCCGCTCTTTATAACAAGGGTCGCTCGACGGGCGGGAAATACGTGGTGCTGTTTTTCAGGAAAAACAGACTGGGCTTTAACAGGAAGGCCTTTCTGGCGAGCAAGAAGGTCGGGAACAGCGTGAAGCGAAACAGAGCGAGGCGGCTCATGCGGGAAAGCTACAGGGGCCTTGAAAGCAGCCTCCTGCAGGGCTACGACATCTTGTTCATAGCGAGGAACACGATCACGACCGGGGAAGCGAAGTGCCGGGACGTGGGCGCTTCCATGCGGTCTCTCCTCAGTAAAAACGGGCTTTTAAGCGGCGCCCGGCCCCCGGCGGCGCGCGTTTGAACGATGCGCCGCGTTTGAACCACGCGCCGCGTCAGGCGGCGTAAAAATGGCGGCGGCCGAAGCCGCGCGGCGGCGAAGACAGGGAGCGTGCGGTCATGAAAATTCTGCTGATTGCATTGATAAAAGGATATCGGAAATTCATATCGCCTCTGTTCCCGCCGACTTGCCGCTTTTATCCCACCTGCTCCGCGTATTTTATCCAGGCGCTGGAAAAATACGGTTTTTTTAAAGGTACGTTTCTTGGAATTAAGAGAATTTTAAAATGCAATCCGCTGTTTCCCGGCGGATATGATCCATTGAGATAACGGAGGAAAAAGTTTGAATTTTATTGCCGGTCCATTGGGAATGTTGCTGAGCGCGCTTTATGGCTTGATAGGGCATTACGGCTATACCATTATAGTATTTACACTGATCATCAGGATCCTCCTGTTTCCGCTGTACGCCAATCAGGTAAAGCACATGGCGCGCATGTCGGAGGTGCAGCCGAAGATGCAGGCCCTGCAAAAGAAATACGCGAACGACAAAGAAACGCTGAATATGAAGATGATGGAACTGTACAAGGAGGAGAAATTCAACCCGATGCTGGGTTGCCTTCCGATGCTGATACAACTGCCCATCATAGCCGGTCTGTTTTCCCTTCTGAGAAATCCCGCGGTCTATATGTCGGACATGAACATGTGGATTGCCGCGCATGAAGACTTTTTCTGGGTGCCGGATTTGAGCCAGCCCGATCCTTGGGTGCTTCCGATTTTAGCTGGAGTTTCCACATTCTTTTCATTTATGCTGTCACAGAAGACGGGCGTGGGCAACGATATGAGCAATCCCATGAGCAATCAGATGGCGCCCATGATGAAGATGATGAAATATTTCTTCCCCATTTCGATCGTTTGGATGGGGCGTTCGTTTCCGGCGGGACTCACGGTCTACTGGTTTGTGGGTACCGCGGTGCAGATAGGGCAGACGCAGATACTGAATATTTGGAAGAAACGCCTGATTGCGAAGAACGCGCCGGCGAAAAGCGCGGCGGGGAAGGCGTGAGGTTGCTGGACGCTCAAGTTTGGAGGGATTTATAATGAAAAAAAACAGGCGGCAAATACCGCAGCCGCGAAAGATAGAGCTGGATTATTCTGAAAAATGGGGCAAGGACGTGGACGAGGCCGTCCGGCTTGCCCGTCTGGATTTGAAACTTTCCGCGGATGAAGACGTGACGGTCACGGTGCTGGAGGAGCCTACGAAGGGCTTTCTGGGAATCGGCGCAAAGCTCGCGAAGGTGCGCGTCGAGAAAAAAGCGTCCGATGTGGCCGGGGACGACGCGCCCGCCGCAGCCGCGCCGGCTGTGGACGCTCCCGCGCCGGACGCCGCTTCCGAAGCGCCGTCCGCTTTG
>JAISEW010000064.1 GCA_031263945.1 Gracilibacteraceae bacterium
GGTTTTCCGAAAACCTATAGTTTGTCGGAAAGTCATATCAAACTTTGCCGGTTTGGTTTAAGTCAAAGCAAGGATGAATTGAAATGAATTCAATATGTAAGTGTAATGTAAGATTATCACTTGTTTTTCAATTTGTCAATCACGTTTCGCTTACAATTTTTCGACCTGTAAAATTGGGTTACTGTTCACACCCCTGTCATTCTGGGCTTGTCCCAGAATCCAAAAAGAGGAACCTGGATTCCGGGACAAGCCCAAAATGACAAAACAGGGGGCCGGAATGACAAGATATGATCGTTTCTGGACGGTCCCGGGCGGCAGGATGCCGCCCCTACGGTATAGGTATCCCCTGTGAACAGTAACGGGAGAGGAACTTTTTTCAGATATCGCGCTTGTATACTGCGGGTATTTGCGATATGATTTATACAAACAAAGGGCGCGTGAGAAGAAGTTTCGATTTTGGAACAGACGCCAAAGATGGGAGGTGGTTTTCCTATGAAACCGATAGACGCCGGGCTGCTCTTGGATGTGGGCATTGCCTTATCCAAGGAAAAAGACGACGACTTGCTCTTTGAGACCATTTTGACCGCCGCTATGGACATCACGCGCTGTGACGGCGGGACGTTATACATAAAGACGGATGAGGCGCTGGCGTTTCGCACCATGGCGACCCGGTCGCTGGGTCTCCGCGAAAATGGGAAAAACGCGCCGATCGCCTTGCCGCCTGTGCCTCTGCTGCGGACGAATGTCTGCGCCCGCGCCGCTTTGGACGGGACGCTGATCAATGTGCCGGACGTTTACCAAAGCGATGGGTATGATTTTTCCGGGCCGCGGGAGTATGACGCTTTGACCGGTTACAGAACCGTTTCCATGCTGGTCGTGCCGATGGAGAATGATTTCGGGGATGTGATCGGGGTACTCCAGTTGATCAACGCGCTGGGCGGCGCGGGAGAGATCGTGGCTTTTGATCCGGGATATGAGCCGGTTATTTTGTCTCTGGCGTCTCAGGCGGCCATTTGCCTGACCAATAAGAATTACGCGGCGGAGGTTGAGCGGCTGCTGGATTCCTTTGTTCAGGTGATGTCGGCGGCGATTGACGAGCGGTCGCCTTATAACGCCAATCACACCCGTAATATGGTCAAGTACGCCGAGGGGTTTATTGATTGGCTGAGTGAGACGGGCAATGCCTGGACGTTCAGTCCGGCGGAACGGCGGCAATTCCTCATGAGTGTGTGGCTGCACGACATCGGCAAGCTGGTGATTCCTCTGGAAATTATGGATAAACCTAGCAGACTAGGGAGCAAACTGGATCGGATTGAGCACCGTTTCGAGACGCTGGGGCTTCGGAATCGGATTGCGCTGCTGGAAGGAAAAATCGGCGAAAATGAATTTGAGCGACGGGCGCGGACGCTGGAGGAAGGGCTGGCGCTGATCCGTCAATCCGACCGGGCGGGGTTCTTGCCGGATGAGACGGTAGAAAAAATCCAGGCGCTGGCCCGAAGCGGCTGGCCGGGCGCGAACGGCGGCGGCGCGATGAGCGGGGCGAATGGCGGTGGAAACGACACGACGGGCAGCGTGAGCGGCGATGCGGGGCACGGAAACGGCGCGGGCGGGGATGACGGCGGCAATGCGAACGACCCTGGCGCGGGCGGTGGGGATGACCCCGGCGCGATCGGCGGAAACGGCGTGAACGGCGGCAGCGCGGGCGGCGAGGACGATGCGAACGGCGGCGGCGCGGGCGGCGGGAACGCGAACGGGGTGAGACGCGGAAGCGGTGCGGGCGGCCCCGGCGGCGCGGATGGGGCGAGCCGTGGCGACGGTGTGAACGGCGGCGGAAACAGCACGGGCCACGGCGGCAATGCGAACGATCCCGGCGCGGCGGATCAAGGTAAAATTTTGCCGCTGCTGAGCGCGGATGAGCTGCTTTGTCTGTCGGTGCGGAAGGGGACGTTGACGGCGCCGGAGCGGGGCGTGATGGAGAGTCATGTGACCATAACCGGAAAAATGCTGAATCGGATGGCTTTTTCCAAGAATTACAGCCGGGTGCCGGAGTGGGCCGCGAGTCATCATGAGCTGCTGAACGGCGGCGGTTACCCCAATCAGCTGGCCGGCGGGGCGATCCCGCGGGAAGTACGGCTTTTGACCATACTGGATATTTTTGACGCGCTGACAGCCCGTGACCGTCCCTATAAGCCCGCCATGCCCACGGAAAAGGCGTTGAGCATATTGGGGGAGATGGCGCGGGACGGACAGCTGGACGCTGAGATTTTGGCGCTGTTTACGGCTTGCGAACCTTGGCTGATCCGGGATGAGTTGACCCGGGCGGGGGCGCAGACCCGAGAAGTGGCGCTGAACCGGAAGGAGCCGGTGACTCGGGCGGAGCCGGTGAGCCGGGAGACGCCGGTGACCCGGGAAGCGCCGGTGAGCCGGGAGGAGCCGATGACCCGGGAAGCGCCGCCGGCCCGGGCGGAGACGGACGGATGAAACGGGCAAAAAATCCGGTTTTTGCCCGTACGAAACGCGTGAGCGTACCCGTCCTTCTGACGGCGCTGTTTTCGGCGCTGCTGCTTACGGCGGCGCTCTCTTTCGGTGTGATATTCAAGATGGACGCCGCTGCCGCCAATCCGCTTTATGGCGCGGA
>JAISEW010000101.1 GCA_031263945.1 Gracilibacteraceae bacterium
TTCCCTTACTTACATTGCAATATTTATGCCATTATGCCAAGACATTGACTATCCGACATATATCACCAAAGAGTATTTTATCGGCAGCAGAGCAATCAACTATACCATTGACAGTCCCGCACATTGACAGTCCCGCGCAAATTGACAAGCACAGCCGCGTCATGTAAAATTGAGGCTATGATGAGCAATTATGACGACCCCGCGCGGCTGCGGCAAGCGCTGGACCGTATTTTACCGGCGGTGGTCAAACCGGGCCGCTATGTCGGCGGCGAATGGAATATGGCGCGCAAAGACTGGGCGGCGGCGGAAGCGCGTATGGCATTCCTTTTTCCTGATGTCTACGAAGTGGCGATGTCTAATTTGGCGTTGCGCATACTTTATGGGCGGGTAAACGACGACCCGCGTTTTCTGTGCGAACGCGCCTTCGCTCCCTGGCCGGACATGGCGGCGAAAATGCGGGCGGAAGGGATCCCGCTTTACGGACTGGAGTCTTTCCGGCCGCTCCTCGCTTTTGACGCCCTGGGCGTCACGCTTCAGTATGAACTTTCATATACCAATATATTGCACATGCTGGATCTGGCCGGCATCCCCCGGCAAAGCGCGCGGCGGGGCCAAGGCGCGTGGCCGTGGCTCATGGCCGGCGGCCCCGGCGCTTTTAATCCGGAGCCGCTGGCGCCGTTTTTTGATATCTTCCTGTTGGGCGACGGAGAAGAACTGCTACCCGACGCGCTGGCCCTGATCGGGGCGGATATGAGGCGCGGGGTCCCGCGCGCGGAAACCCTGCGGCGGCTCGCCGGTTGCCGGGGCGTGTATGCGCCGGCTTTTTACACGCCGCGTGCTACCATTAGCGGCGTTTTTCAAGGCGTCAAGGCGGAAGCGCCCGCGCCGCAGCCGGTGCGCAAAGCCGTGGTCGCCGATTTGGACGCCGCTTATTTTCCCGCGCGCTGCATAGTGCCTTATAATGAAACCGTACACGACCGGGTCATGCTCGAAGTCATGCGCGGCTGTACACGGGGCTGTCGTTTTTGCCAAGCCGGGATGACGGGGCGGCCGCTCAGGGAGCGGGCGCCGGCGGTTTTGCGCCGCCAGGCCCGGGAAAGCGTGCGGGCTACGGGATATGAGGAAATATCTTTGGTTTCGCTTTCCACCGGCGATTATTCCGGGATAAGCGGTCTTTTGCGCGATTTGACCTCCGATATGGCCGGTTTGGGCGTGAACGTGTCTCTGCCGTCGCTGCGGCTGGATTCTTTCGACGTCGCTCTGGCGGCGGAAGTGGGAAAAACCCGCAAATCCGGGCTGACTTTCGCGCCGGAAGCCGGGACCCAGCGTCTGCGCGACGTGATCAACAAAGGCGTCAAAGACGAGGACCTGCTGCGCGCGGCGGAGGCCGCTTTCGCGGCGGGCTGGAGCAACATCAAACTATATTACATGATAGGGCTGCCGACGGAGACCAAAGAAGATTTGGACGGGATAGCCGCGCAGGCGGAAGCGGTACTCGCGGCCGGTCGCCGCCGCCGCGGTAAAATAAAGGTTACGGCTTCTGTGAGCAATTTTGTCCCTAAACCGCACACGCCTTTTCAGTGGGCGGCGCAGGACAGCCGAGATACTTTTTTAGCCAAACAGGCGTATCTGCGGGAAAAACTGCGGCGCACGCCGATAAAACTTCACTGCCATGATGCGGATATGAGCGTGGCGGAAGCGGTACTCGCGCGCGGCGATCGGCGCATAGCTGATCTGCTGGATGTTCTGACCGACGAGGGCGCCATGTTTGACAGCTGGAGCGAGTGGTTCCGGCCCGATCTCTGGCGGAAAGCGTTCAGCGTAACGGGCCTCCGGGCGGAAGATTTTACCGGAGCCAGAGATTTGGCGGCGCCTTTGCCTTGGGATCACTTAAGTACGGGCGTCGACAAGGAGTTTTTGCGCGCCGAAGTTCTCAAAGCCGAAAGCGGCGAACGGACGGAAGATTGCCGCCTGCTTTGCGGTTTGTGCGGCGTCTGCGGAGATCCGGCATGAAAATCAGACTTGTTTACAGCAAATTAGCCGAGGCTAAATATGTCGCCCACCTTGATTTGACCAGATTTTTCACGCGGGCTTTGCGCCGCGCAGGTGTGGATGTGGCGCGTTCGCAGGGATTCAACCCCCGGCCGCGGATATCCTTCGGGCCGCCGCTGGCGGTGGGGGCGGAAGGTCTCACTGAGTACGCGGACGTAGAAATAAACGGCGAGCCGCGGCGGACGGAGCTGGAAGCGGCCATGCGGGCGCTGCGATGTGAGATGCCGCGAAACATCCCCATCCTGGACTACAAAGCGCTGCCGCCCGGTGCTCCGGCTCTGACGGCGGTAATCGACCTCGCCTGTTATCTGGTCTGGGTGCCGCTGAACGCGCCGGCAGCGGAGGCGGATCTGCATACGGGCCTGAACGAATGGCTGCGGCAGCCGGAAGTCATCATCACGAAGAACAAAGGCGAGGGGGCGGCGCCAGTGAAAAAAAATATACGGCCGTTTGTGCGCCGTTTAGCTCTGCGCCGAACGGCGAACGCCGGGGACGCCGTGTTTCCGCCGCCCGCCGCGCCGGGTTTCGTTTTGGAATTGGAGATAGGGATGAGTAACGCCGGTTCCGCCAAGGCGGCGGATGTGATAGACTCGGTCTGCGAGTTTCTGGCTCTGCCCTGGGATAAACGCGGCGTGGCCATAACGCGCACCGCTTTATTTACGCGGGGTGAGAAAAGATGCTCGCCTTTGGAGGTGTGATGGCGGGAAAAAACGCCGGGGCTTTAACGCCCAAAATAGCGGCCGCCGCGGCTCGGGGGGATGAAGCGCTGCGGGCGCAGGCGCCGCGCCTGGAAGATATTGCCGCCCACAACCATCGTAAAATGCTGCGGGCTTTTCAGGCGGCGCGGGTTTCTTCTTATCATTTGCATGGTTCCACGGGTTACGGTTTGGGCGACGCGGGGCGCGAGGCGCTGGACATGGCGGTGGCGGCGGTGTTGGGGACAGAAAGCGCTCTGGTGCGCCATCAGTTCGTCTCCGGTACGCACGCCATCGCCGCCGCCCTGTTTGGCGTACTGCGGCCCGGCGACCACGCGCTTTCGGTGAGCGGTCTGCCCTACGACACTCTGCTGCCGGTGATTGGCACGGCAGGTGAGCGCGGCAGTTTGCGGGAATGGGGCATCGGTTTTGACGCCGTGCCCCTGACCGGGCAAAGCCGGGTGGATCTGGCGGCGGTGCGGGCGGCGGCGCGGCCGGACACGCGGATCTTTCTTTTGCAGCGTTCCGCCGGTTACGCCGGGCGGCAATCATTGCCTATGGCGGAAATCGCCCGGTTTATCGCCTGGTCAAAGGAAAATTTTCCCAATATATATGTATTCGTGGATAACTGCTACGGCGAACTGGTGGAAAAAACCGAACCGGGCGACGCCGGCGCCGATTTGACGGCGGGGTCTTTGATCAAAAACCTGGGGGGCACACTGGCGCCCACAGGCGGCTATATCGCCGGGCGCAGAGATCTGGTGGAACTGGCGGCGGACCGCTTTGCCGCACCCGGTATCGGCATGGAAGTCGGCGCTTCGCTGGATGTGCAGAAACTGCTCTTGCAAGGCCTTTTTTTCAGCCCGCTGACGGTGGCGGAAGCGGTAAAAAGCATGATCTTCACCGCCGCTTTTTGGACGGAACTGGGATTTACCGCGCGGCCGGAAGCGTCGGCCCCGCGCGCGGATATCATTCAGGCCGTCGAACTCGGCAGCGCAAAGCGGCTGGCGGCTTTTTGCCGGGGAGTGCAAAAAGGATCGGCGCTGGACGCGCATATGCGGCCCGAACCGGCGCCGATGCCCGGTTACGCGGATGAGATCCTTATGGCCGGCGGCGTCTTTGTTCAAGGGGCTACGGCGGAGTTTTCCGCGGACGGGCCGCTGCGCCCGCCTTACACGGTTTATATGCAGGGCGGGATTTCCGTCCATTACGTCAGGGAAGCCAATATCCTGGCCGCGCAGCAAATGCAGGAGGACGGGCTGCTGCGATGATCCGAACTTTAGAATTGCCAGCCTTGTCCGCCGATTCCTTCCGCCGTCACACGATCGTCCTAAACAGTTCTTCCAAAGAGGTTTCCCCGCTTTGAACCTTGCGTAACCCTTCCATCCGCAAAGTGCGCATACCCTGCCTGATGGCCACATCCTTGATTTCATGCGTGGATGCTCTCTCCAGGATCATCCGCCGGATTTGATCGGATACAACGAGGAATTCGTAGGCGCCGCTCCGTCCGGTATAACCCGTGTTATTGCAGGTCAGGCAACCCTTGGCCCGATAAAGCGTCGCTTCCTGCTGTTCGGGTTCCAGCGGAAAATCAGGTATGCTCTCCATCAGCTGTTCGCGGCTCATAACATAGGCTTCTTTACATCGCGGGCAAAGCATGCGCATCAGGCGCTGCGCCACGACAGCCAGAAGCGACGACGACGTCAGAAACGGTTCCACGCCCATATCGCCTAAACGGGTCACCGAACTCGGCGCGTCATTGGTATGCAACGTCGAAAAAACAAGATGGCCGGTCAAAGCCGCTTCGATAGCTATTTTCGCCGTTTCTTCATCTCGGATCTCTCCGACCATGACTATATCAGGGTCACTGCGCAAAATAGAACGCAGACCGGACGCAAATGTCATGCCGGCCCTCGCGTTCATCTGAATCTGGTTCACGCCGGCCATACGCCGTTCCACCGGGTCTTCCAGCGTGATGATATTGCGGTCTTCCGAATTGACTTCAGCTAAAGAGGCATAAAGCGTCGTCGATTTGCCGCTGCCTGTCGGCCCTGTGACAAGGATAAATCCATACGGCATGCGGATCGCCTTCGTGAAACGCTCGTACTGGTCAGCCGGAAAGCCAAGCTGCGGCATGGTTATGACTCTGTTGGAACGCTCCAGCATTCTGAGCGTCAGTTTTTCGCCGTAAACAGACGGCAGACTGGCGATTCGGATATCATATGTCTTATCCGACAGGCGCACCGTGGCGCGTCCGTCCTGCGGCACTCTTTTTTCCGCGATATCCATGCCGCCCATGACTTTTACGCGCGAAGTGACAGAAGGATGAATACGCACGGATTGCTGCGCTACTTCGTGCAGAACGCCGTCTATGCGAAACCGCACGCGCAGAGTTTTCTCCTGCGGCTCGAAATGAATATCACTGGAGCCGGTGCGCACGGCGTTAGCGATTATCTGATTGACAAAACGCACCGCCGGCGATTCCTCATCGCCGCCGGAAGTAAAAGACTCCGCCTCCACCGAATTATCCGGCTCTTCCTCTTTTTCCACCACATTGGAACTCATATTGACGAATTGTTCGATCGCGGCCCGGAGTTCCACGTCGGAAACCACGATGGGCCGCACAGAATAACCCGTCATCAGCGCCAGATTATCTATGGATACGATATCATTGGGATTCTGCATCGCGACCGACAGCCAGCCGTCTTCTATCGATACAGGCAATAATTTATTTTTTTGCGCGAAATCAGGCGTCACCATATTAGCCACATTCATGTTTACGCCTTGGTTATTCAGGGAAATAAAGCCCAGCCCCAGATTAGTAGCCATGGCCCGGCCTACGTCTTCCTCCGTGCAATAGCCGAGTCTGGTCAGAATCGTGCCGAGCTTTTCTCTTGTTTTCGTCTGCTCCCGCAAAGCGTCCTGAATCTGGTCTTCAGTCACAATTCCCAATTCAAGAAGTCTTTGTCCCAGATTCACTCTTTCAGCCATTGATCACTCCATGTCTATTCAGTGGCCGACGTCTCCCCCTCCGCGGGCGCCGCCGGTTCCTCCGCTACCGCTCCGGGGGGCGGCTGACTGAATACATCCGCGGTTATCTCCACTTCGATGGCGGCGGAAGTCGGACCGTTTTTCAGCGTAACTTTGCCGACACGGACAAAACGTTCCAGTCTCTCTATATCCTCCAGCAAATTGACAAACGGATAATATTTGCCGTCATATTTCATCGTGAAAGTGTGTTTCATCAACGCGCCATCCAGCACGGCGTCGCTAAACTGCACGTCGCTCACTTCGCCCTGGTTTTTCCAGCCCAGTTCCTTCATCACATAGGCCAGATCCATCGTGGACGGTTCGTCCGGCACCCGCCGTTTCAAAACCGCCAGCTCTTGCTGCAGCTGTTCCTTTTTCGCGGCCGCGCTGCGCAGTTCCACTACGCGGTTGCGGGCGACAGCCGTGCTTTCTTCCAACTCATCTATGCTCGC
>JAISEW010000149.1 GCA_031263945.1 Gracilibacteraceae bacterium
GAACGCCGATATGATGTGATTGAAGCAATCTGATTGAGGGAGCGGCATGAAATTCGAACAACTTTGGCGAGATAAAGGAATCTCCCGTTATCAGCTATCTTGAAATTGCCGGGCGGATCCCACGCCGGGATTGATGAAGATCCTCTGACATTGAGCGTAAATTGTCGCACACCCTTGTCAAAAGGATGTGCGACAATTTCATCTTTTGCCGGACGGCGGCGTGTGCGTACACGCGCGCCGCTGTTTAGCCGGCGGCTTCTTCCAATTTGGTCGTCATCATGCTGTACAGGGACGTATCCCGGGGAAACTGGTCAATAAACGGGATTATGCTTTTGCCGGCAAAGAGCAGTCCGTGCCCGGCCTCGCTCCCCGTGACGAAACTGAGCTGCCGTTCGCTGATATTCAGCAGCCGGGCCAGTTCCGCCCGGTCATTCGCCGCCTGGTTGAGCATCATGATAAAGTCGGAATTGGAGAGCATCCGCCGCGCCAGATCCGAGAGCAGCAAAGTTTCCACGTTTTGGGTGATGCCGGTCGGTATCGCGCCCCATTTGCGCGAGCGGGACCAAAGCTCAAAAAAGTAATTGGCGTTGTATTCGCTCTGGAACAGGAGCTGCAGCTCGTCGATGTATATCCACGTCCGTTTGCGCAGCTTGCGGTTGCGCGTGATGCGCACCCAGATCTGATCCAAAACTATGAGCATCCCGATGGTGCGGAGCTGTTTGCCTAAATCCTTGATGTCGAAAACGACAAGCCTTTTTTGGATATCCACGTTCGTGTGCCGGGCAAACACGGCTAAAGAACCGGTGATATACAGTTCGAGCGACAGAGCCAGACTTTTGGCCTCCGCTTCCGGCTGACCGCGCAAGGTCTCGTAGAACTCCTTCAGCGTCGGCACGGGATTTTTCGCGGGATTGGCGAAATAAGGCTGATACGTCAGCTTGCAGGCCCGGTCGATCACCGTTTTCTGCCCGGCCGTCAGTCCCTGTTTGCTGGCCACGAGCAGCTCGCAAAGAGAGAGGATGAATTCCGCTTTCAGGAGCAGCGGATCGTCGTCGTCGGAATAGTCCATCGTGATGTCCATCGGATTGATACAGGCTTTGCTGCCCGCGGAAATATGCACCACTTCCCCGTCAAAACCCTGGGCCAGCGGCGTGTATTCCCGCTCCGGATCGATGATGATCACTTCCGCCTCGGGATCGGAGAGCAGCACGTTGATCATTTCCCTTTTACTGGCAAAACTCTTGCCGCTGCCCGGGGTGCCTAGAATGACGCCGTTCGGCGCTTTCAGCGTCTTGCGGTCGAAAAAGATCAGGTTGCGGGAGAGCGCGTTCAGTCCGTAATACATGCCGCCGCTCTGGTAGAGTTCCTGCGCCGTGAAGGGGATGAAGATCGCCGTGCTGGCCGTGGTCAGCGTCCGCTGGATCTCCACGCAGTTGCGCCCCAGCGGCAAAATGCTGTTCATGCCCTCCATTTGCCGGTAGAGCAATTTGTCCGCTTTGATATTGTTCTTGCGCGCCGTGGAAATTATTTGCCAGGTGTTGTCCTGCAAGGTTTCCAGATCACGGGCAAATGTGTGGAGCAAAATCGTCACCTTGAACATGCGCTGATTATGATTTTCCAGCGCGTCCAGCAGCAGGCAGGCTTCCTCATGGGCGCGGCGCGTTTCCATCGGCACGGCAATCTCCGTGTTGCGGCCTTTTTGCACGGCGGCGTCCTGCTTGCCGGTCGCCTCCATTTCCATGTAGGAGATCTGCCGTTTGACCGTTTCCAGCGCCTGACCCTGCTCCACGTTCTCAATGTGGATATTGACGGACAAATCGACCGGCAGATCCGTCAGCTCCGAGATGACCTTGTCTGAGAGTTCGGCCGGCAATTCGCGGATATAGAGGCATTGGCCGATATAATCGTCAAAATAGTAATGATCTTTGGGCTGGAAATCAAACCCGGCCGGCGCGACGAGGTCTTTGGTCCGCAAACCGCTGGCGACCAGCTGCGTATAGGTGAACGTATATTTTTCTTCCGGCCGGAAATGGTTATGCAAAAGTTCCAGGCGTTCCGCGCCGGACATGGAGCGCACTTCACAGCCCAGCGCTTTGAAATGCCCGCCCAAATCGCTCTCCACGCGCGCGAGCGCCGGAATAGCCGCCTCATAGCTTGGCGCGGACGTCGTAAACGTCACATATTTTTCGCGCAAAATAGAGTTTTGTCCCTCCAATGCCCGCGCGTTCAGCATTTCGTTCATCTCGTGCCGGTAGGCGTCGAGTTTGTCGCCGGCCTGCCGCAGGAACATCTGTTCCCGAAAGAGTTCCTTGTCGACGCGCCGGTTCAGGACCGTGATCTGCAAATGGAGAGTGGGACCGCAGTAATTCAGCAATTCGCTGTAATGCCGGAAAATATCCTCCTGGTCGTCACGCCGCGCCGTTTGGTAATTAATGTCAGAAAACTTGAAGGTGCGGCTGAACAGGCCCGTGTCGAGTTCACAGACGCCGTCCTCATACATCAGCTTATACCTGAGGCATTGAGAGGTGTTTTTCGGCGCGGCCAGCCGCCGCAGCCGCTTTTTTAGCGCCGCGTTTTGCTGCGCGGTACTCTTGTCGAGCTGCCGCAATTTTTCGTTGTGCCGCTTTGCGCTTTCTCTGGCGCTCTTTTTTTGTGACTTCGAATCTTTGGCATTCATATTGGGGATGAGTTTTCTCAGCAAACCGGACATGGCTTTTCCTCCTTTCCCGGCGCGCAGCCGCTTTTACCGCGGGATCCAGGGCGGCCGAGCCCCGCGGCGCGGCCGTGAAATTCAGCCGCAGCCGCCCGAACCGATGCCGGATCACCAAAGAAGCGTATTTTTCAAAAGGCTGCCCGTCTTTGCGGATAAATCCCAGCGCCATGAGCGGCGCGGCCTCCGCGATGACGACATAACTTATGAGGTCGAAAGGCAGGCGCAGCAGTTTGGCGCAGAAAAACCAGGTGGCGGCGCCGCCCAGGATAGCGACCGCGAAACAGAGGAGTTGACGGATGGACAGTCCGAACATGATTTTTTCATGATATTCCGTGATTTCTTTCGGAATAGACGCGTGCATATAACACCTCTTTACCAAATACAAAGATCACGCGGCGTTGCAGATCGATTTCGCCAGCCCCTTGCAATTGAAAACGACAATAGCCAGCAAAATCGGATAGCCGAGAAGGGCGAACACGGAAAGAAGGTCGCCGGGGCCCAGCTGCGAGGGATTATTGAACAGGAGCGGGTAGAAAGACAAGGTGAGATAAATCATAGCGCCTTGCAAGCAGATGGCGGCAAAGTTTTTCAGGAAATTTTTACCTATGCCGCTCAGCTCGTCATGGGGAAACGTGGCCAGCGGGATCGGCGCGACGGCGATGTAAAGGTAAATTTCGATGAAGCGGCCGACGACGATGACATTGACCAGCAGCAGCACGAATTTAACGACAAGGCGGATGAAAAACAGTTCGATGAAAAACCCCAGCTGTTCGCCGAGATTCATATCTTCGATCAGGACGCGGTAAGTCTCCGTATCGGCGCCGTCCGGATCCGGCGAGCCGAAAGTCTGGGTGGCCAGAGCGTCCCGGATCCCGGTGGTCAGATGCAAAGACGTTTCATACATGGAGTCCATGATGAGCAGAGAGCAGTCGACCGCGAATTTACAGAGGATGAGCTTCAGCAAGACGCGGAATACTATCTCGGCGCTCAACTGGATGCCGCCGCCGGCCCCTTCCGCTCTCATGCTGGCCTTATGCAGCTCCAGAACGAGGAACAGCGCGAGAATAACATAGGCGGCCGGTAAAATCACCGTTTCCATGACGCTTTTGACAAAGGTGAACATCGTGGTGTTAAACGATTCCAGTGACATCACCAGTTTGCCGTCGGTACCGGCGTTCACGATCATGGCGCTGATGTCGTCCAGCCATTTATTCAGAATATTCTCAAACATATTGCGTCAGCCCTTTCACCCTCGCTTCCCCAATCAGCCGGGCAGATGGAACAAGGCCCAGAGACAATCCGCCGCGGGCAGCTGCAGCCGGGAAAAAACCTGAGCGGCCGCGACGATCAGGCCGCCGCCCACTATCTGCCACAAACCGGACTGCAAGGCGGGTCCGTTTTTATCTTTGAGGCCGCCGGCCAGGATAACGACGCCCCAAACCAGCCAGAGACTGCCGCCAAAAGTGACAAATTTTACTATCATATCCATGACGCTGCGCAAAGTATCCATATTTTCAACTCCTTTTCATTGTTTGGCCGCGAAAGCGGCGGCCGAGTCGAAACGGGCTCTCTGCCCGCTGTCCGCCAAAAAACTGTAGCGGCGGTGTTTAGCTGTGTCAAATTTATTGCTTTTGAACGGAGGCAGTCCTTGGATCAGCACGAGACACTGCCGCCGTTCCAGCCGGCTGACTTCCGCCGCGTCGATGAGATCGCGCCCGATGATCTGATTGTTCAGGCTGAAACTGCCGTGTTCGCCGCGGGTTTCGTTCGCGCTGCGGTGATCTATCGTGGTTTTGCCGATCATCTTCGAGATGTTTTCCGTGGTTTTCACCGACTTGCCGCCCAGAAACACGGTCGTGTCGCAGCAATCCGTGATGGTTTCCGCGTCGTCCTTGTATATGGAATTCAGCTGGGCAAAGGATTGCAGGATGATGGTCGCCGAAATCTCGCGGCTGCGGATAGTGGAGATCAGGTGGTGAAAGTCCGGTATCTTGCCGCAATTGGCGAATTCGTCGAACAAACAGCGCACATGCACGGGCAGTTTGCCGCCATAGTGATCGTCGGCCTTGTCACAGAGCAGATTAAACATCTGGTAGAAAATCATAGCCGGCAGGAAGGAATATGTGGAATCCGTATCGCTCATGATGAGAAAAAACGCGGTTTTGCGGTCGCCGAGCTCGTCCAGCTGCAATTCGTCGCGGCTCGTTATTTCCCGCAGTTCGGCGACGTCAAACGGGGCCAGGCGCGCCGCGCAGGAAATAAGGATAGATTTCATGGTTTTGCCCGCCGCCAGGCGAAATTTTTTGTACTGTTTGACCGCCAGACAATCAGGTTTCGTTTGTTCCAATTCGGCAAAAAGAAAGTCGGCCGGGCTTTGGTAATTCTCATCGTCTTCTTTTACGCCGCACAGCTCCAGCAAGTCGATCATGCCCGGAATACTCCGCTGCTCAATGGGCGATTCCTGCCAGAGATAAGCTATGAGCGCGGTATACAGCAAACGCTCGCAATCCTGCCAGAATTTGTCGCCGCCCTGTTTGTCGCCGCTGGTGTTCTCGATCAGCACGTTCACGACCTTCAGGATATCCTTCTCCTGCCGGATATAGGCCAGCGGATTATAATGCAAAGATTTGCGGAAATTGACCGTATTGAAGCAGCGGATCTCATAACCGTTTTCCGCGAACAGATAGCCGGTTTCCGGCAGAAGCACGCCTTTGGGATCGGTGACGACGTAAGACGAATGCAGTTGCATGAGATTGGGTTTGATGACGGAAAACGTCTTGCCGGAACCGGAGCCGCCGACGACGAGGACGTTCTTATTGCGGTCCGCGGCGAATTTAGCCGGTTTGCGCAAAGTGATCCGCTCCGTGGCGGATAAGATGATATTCCAATCGGAGTCTTTATCGACGAGCGGGGCGATGTCACGCCCCCGCCCCCAGGCGGCGGAGCCGTGTTCCTGACCGCGGCGAAAATTTCCGCCGCCGGCCAGGGAATACAAATAAACTACCCAGCAGAGCGCGGCGGCGGCCAAACCGGCGATAAGGGGCGCGGGAGCGAGATCCAGCCGGAAAGGCTCGGCGCGCAAAGCGGGCCAGAGCGCTTCCGCGGCGGCCGGCAGCGCCGTCCAATCCCCCGCGCAAAGGGCGGCCAGACGGTTGCTTCCCCAGAAAAGCAATGCGGAGACCACCGCTGTGAATACAGGAGCCAAGTGGTTCACCTCCTTTCGCAATCAATTGACTATATTTGGAAACCATATGTATCAGTATAACCGAGGTCATTTTCCTTGTCAAGGGATAAATGAGATATTTTGGAAATTATTTTTATAGGTGGTTACTGTTCTGAGACGTCATTGCGAGCGCAGCGAAGCAGTTCGGTTCCAACAGCTTATCTGCGCCGCTGTGCGGCTTGGCGCCGGACTAAGCCGCCCTAAGTTCCCGCCTATGTAAACGGTGTCAAGGGCGGACTAAGTCCGACATGGACTCGACTAACCTTCGGCTGATTTTTAGCGGCGGCCATAATCCAGCCGAAGAAGTCTCGTTCGATCGCTGGGAACCTGTTGCATGGCTCCTACCC
>JAISEW010000156.1 GCA_031263945.1 Gracilibacteraceae bacterium
GAAGTATTCTTTGATTATATTTGCCCGCATTGCCTGCGGGGCCATGAGTACCTGACGGAACTGCTGCCGCGCTATCCCGGCCTCGAAGTCGAGTGGCGCCCCTGTGAGGCCCACCCCCGCCCGGAGCAGTACGGCAAGCACAGCGATTTATGCGCCCGCGGGATGTATTTCGCGCTGGAACACGGCGCCGATCTGGCGGAGTACCACCGCGGAATGTATGACGCCGCTCTGGTAAAACTCGCGGACATTGAGGATATAGCCGTTATCGCGGAAATAATGAGCGGGCTGCCCGAGCCGCGCGGGCTGCTCGCCGCCCTCTCCGGCCGCAGGTATGAGGACAGGCTGGCGGAAAATAACCGGCTGGCCTGGGAGACATATGGGTTTCCCGCCGTGCCGTCATACCGCCTGGGCGAAAACACGCTGGAATCAGAACTGGGCGTTGGGGTGAGCCGAGAGAGCCTGGCGGCTTTTCTCGACCGATATGGGCGGTAAGGATCCATATTCCTTAACCTGTTGACGATAAAAGATCGGGGGAAGGAAAAAAATTTGCTAACCTCTCTGTGATGTGGTATAATTCCGGCAGTGGATTTTTTGCAAAATACACACGCGGAAGGACCGGCGTCCGGTTCCCTGTCTCAGGGCGGCCGCCGGAGCGATGTCCGCGGCGGAAAAAAACAGGAAAGGGGGTGTTACAATGGCTGTTGTTTCTATGAAACAATTATTGGAGGCCGGCGTACACTTCGGGCATCAAACAAGGCGCTGGAACCCCAAAATGGCTCGCTACATTTTCACGGAGCGGAACGGCATCTACATCATCGACTTGCAAAAAACCGTGAAAAAAGTGGATGAAGCCTACAATTTTGTGCGCGATCTGGCCCAGGCGGGCGGCAGCATCCTTTTTGTCGGCACCAAAAAACAGGCGCAGGAGACCGTAAAAGAAGAGGCGGACCGCTGCGGCATGTTTTACGTCAACGAGCGCTGGCTCGGCGGGATGCTGACTAACTTCCAGACCATCCAGAAACGCGTGGACCGTTTACGCGAATTGGAAAAAATGGAAGAGGGCGGCGTTTTTGAGGTGCTGCCCAAAAAAGAGGTGGCCTCGCTCAAACACGAGATGGGAAAACTGGAGCGTTTTCTCGGCGGCATCAAAGATATGAAAAAACTGCCCAGCGCGGTGTTCGTCGTCGATCCGCGCAAAGAGCGCATCGCTGTGGCGGAAGCTCGCAAGTTGAATATTCCGCTCATCGGGATCGTCGACACCAACTGCGACCCGGATGAGATCGACGTGGTCATCCCGGCAAACGACGACGCGATCAAATCAGTCAAGCTCCTGACCGGGCGCATGGCTGACGCGGTCGTCGAGGGCCTGCAGGGCGGGCTGGACGATCAGGGGGAAGACGCGGAGGCCGATTGAGTTGTGGGCAAGCGCCCACGTTGGGAGGAAAATATATATGGCTGAGATCAGCGCCGCCCAGGTCAAAGAACTGCGGGAGAGAACCGGCGCCGGTATGCTGGACTGCAAGAAGGCCCTCGTCCAATGTGAAGGCGATATAGACAAAGCGATCGACGCTCTGAGGGAAAAGGGCCTGGCCGCCGCGGCGAAAAAAGAAGGCCGCGTGGCGGCGGAAGGTTTGGTGGAATCGTATATCCACGGCGGCGGCCGTATAGGCGTCCTGGTGGAAGTGAACTGCGAGACGGATTTTGTCGCCCGCAGTGAGGATTATCACCGTTTCGTCCGCGATATCGCCATGCAGATAGCCGCCGCCCGGCCGGAATATGTGACCACGAGCGACATACCGGCCGAGATCCTGGAGCACGAACGGGAAATATTGCGGGCGCAGGCCCTGAACGAGGGGAAACCGGCACAGATCGCGGAAAAAATGATCGAAGGCCGCATCGGCAAGTTTTATAAGGAAGTTTGCCTGATGGAACAGCCTTTTGTCAAGGATCCGGACAAAACCATCAAAGAGATACTGCTCGACCAGATCGCCAAGGTAGGCGAAAAAATCTCCATTCGCCGTTTCGCCCGTTTTGAGCTGGGCGAGGGCATCGAGAAAAAACAGAGCAATTTCGCGGATGAGGTAATGAGAGAAATAGAACGCTGACCGGCGAAAAGAGAACACGTCCAGTGTTCTTTTTTCATGTCCGGCAAGAGGAAAAACTTTTTCAGCGTTGAAATAATAGATATGCGGAGGCGGGTATGAAAGAAGCGCGTTACAGGCGGATCATCCTTAAAATCAGCGGCGAGGCGCTGGCCGGCGAGGAAGGATACGGGATCTCGCCGCAGACAGTAAAGACCGTGGCCGCTCAGGTGCGAGACATACGCCAGTTGGGCGTGGAAATCGGCATGGTCGTGGGCGGCGGCAATCTGTGGCGCGGCGTGACCGGCAGCGCGATGGGGATGGACCGGGCGACGGCCGACCATATGGGGATGCTGGCCACGGTGATGAACGCTCTGGCCCTTCAGGACGCGCTCGAGCAAGAAGGCGTGTACACCAGGGTCCTTTCCGCCATCGAAATGCGGCAGATCGCCGAGCATTATATCCGGCGGCGCGCCATCAGGCATATGGAAAAAGGCCGGGTCGTCATCTTCGCCGCCGGCACCGGCAATCCTTTTTTTTCCACAGATACGGCGGCGGCTCTCCGCGCGGCGGAAACAGAAGCGGAAGTCATCCTGATGGCGAAAATGGTGGACGGCGTTTACGACGACGATCCGCACCAAAATCCGGCCGCGTCCAAGTTTGAACGCCTGACTTATTTTGATATCCTGAACCGCGGTCTGGGCGTCATGGATTCCACCGCCGCTTCGCTCTGCATGGACAACAACATACCGCTCATCGTTTTTGACCTGAACCAAACCGGCAATATCCTCAAAGCTGTGCAGGGGCAGATGATAGGCACATATGTAGGGAGGGATTAACGTGGATTTGGAGGACATCGTTCGCGTCACCGAAGAAAAAATGAAGAAAACCCTGGATATCCTGAGCAAAGATTTACGCGCGGTACGGGCCGGACTGGCTTCTCCCGGCATGTTGGACAAAATAACGGCGGACTATTACGGCACGCAGACCCAGATCAGCCAGATGGCTAATATCGCGGTAGCCGACCCGCGCACGCTGACGATCCAGCCCTGGGACAAGACCGCGATTGCCGCCGTGGAGAAAGCGATCCTGAAATCGGATCTCGGCATCACGCCGGCCAATGACGGCGCGGTCATCCGTCTGGTCGTCCCTCAGCTGACGGCGGAGCGCCGGCAGGAGATCGTGAAATCCGTGAAAAAACGGGCGGAGGAAGCGCGCGTCTCCCTGCGCAATATTCGCCGCGACGGTCTGGAAGAGATCAAGAAAACCGAAAAAGAAAAGTTGTGTTCGGAGGACGAGGCGAAAAAAAATCAGGACCGCGTCCAGAAACTGACGGATAAGTATATCAAAGATGTAGATTCCGCGCTGGAAACCAAGGAAAAAGAGATCATCGCGGTGTGACGATGGAACTGCTGACAGACCCGCGGCATGTGGCGATCATCATGGACGGCAACGGCCGTTGGGCCGAGCGGCGCGGGTTGCCGCGCAGTTTTGGCCATCGGGCCGGCGTGGAAGCCCTGCGGCGGGTGGTGCGGCACAGCGCGGATCTAGGGATCCGCTATCTGACAGTATATGCCTTTTCTACCGAAAATTGGAAAAGACCGCGCCGCGAAATTAATTTTCTCTTTGGTCTCTTGCGGGAGTATTTTCAAAAGACCGTCGAAGAACTGCACGCCATGCGGGTGCGCATACGCATAATCGGGGATATGACCCCTTTCCCCGCCGACGTGCGGGATCTGGCGGCGAAGGCCGGTCAGCGGACGCGCGAGAATGGCGGTCTCCGTTTGCAGATAGCCCTGAATTACGGCGGCCGGGCCGAGATCGTCAAGGCGGCGCGGGCTCTGGCGGCGGAAGCGCGGGAGGGTTCTCTCACCCCCGCCGAGATCGACGAAGACCGTTTTGCCCTCTATCTCCATACCGCCGGCCTGCCCGATCCGGAGCTGGTGATCCGCACTTCCGGCGAGTCGCGTCTCAGCAATTTTCTGCTCTGGCAAACGGCTTACGCCGAGCTGGTCGTCACCGATCTGTGCTGGCCGGATTTTGACGAAGCCGCTCTGGAAAACGCCCTGACGGAATACCGGCGCCGGGATCGCCGCTTTGGCTCTGTGCGGAGGGAAAAATGATGATCATCCGTGTCCTCAGCGCCCTCGTTTTAGCGCCTTTGTTTCTTTTCCTCATATATCTCGGCGGGAAATACCTGGCGACGGCCATCGTGCTGCTCTCCCTCCTCGCTCTGCGGGAATACTTTAATATCGGCCGCAAAGCCGGCTGGCTGCGGGAGGAGATATGGCCTTCCGTGCTGTGCGCCGCGTGGCTCGCGCTGTTCTGGCTGGATTTTCAAAGCTGGCTCCTGCCGGCCCTTTATTTTTGTTTTTTTCTGCTCATGGCGCGCTATGTCCTGGTGTTCCCCGCCGTTTCTTTCCTGGAAATCATCTTCCAGATCTCCGCGTTCTTCTATCCGGTCATTTTTTTTACATATCTGCAGCGGCTGCGGGACTTGCCCGACGGCTTTACCTGGTGTCTTTTCGCGGTTTTGACCGTATGGCTGACGGACAGCGCCGCTTTTTTTATCGGTTCGGCCTTTGGCCGGCATAAACTGGCCCCCCGCGTCAGCCCGAATAAATCCGTTGAGGGCTCGGCGGCCGGTCTGATCGTCGCCGTCGCTTTCGGCGGCGCTTTCGCCTTCACCGTCCGGCTGGCCCCGCTTTGGCTGGCCGCTCCGCTCGCTCTGGCCATCAGCGTCACCGCTCAGTTGGGCGACCTGTTCGAGTCGGCGCTGAAACGGGCGGCGGACATCAAGGATTCCGGCCGGGTCATCCCCGGGCACGGCGGCATACTCGACCGTTTTGACAGTTTTCTCCTCGCCGTGCCGCTGGTTTACTACACGCTTTTCGTCTATTTCGGGAATTAACAGCGTAATACTCGGGATTCCCTAAAGAAACTGTTTCCTTGGCCGATAAATAAAACAGGAATATAACGATTTGGAGAGATTGGAATGCGGCAGTTAGTTATCAGCGACGAATCCGCCTGTGTCGGTTGCAACAAATGCGTGCGCGTGTGCCCGATGGAAGGCGCCAGTCTCACATATACGAATAACGGCCAAATAAAAGTCAAGGTAAACGAGAACAGGTGTATCGCTTGCGGCGCCTGCATCCGCGCCTGCAAGCATCAGGCGCGGGATTACACGGACGACACCGAGCGTTTTTTGCGCGATCTCAAAAGCGGGACCCCCATCTCCATATTCGCCGCCCCGGCCATGCGCGTCGGCGGGCTTGACGGCGGCAGGGTGTTCGCCTGGCTGCGCAAACTGGGCGTCAAAAAAATATATGACGTATCGCTGGGCGCCGATATTTGCATATGGGCGTATATCCGCTTTATTCAACGAGAAAAACCCAAATCGCTCATCACGCAGCCTTGCCCCGCTATTGTCAATTACATACTGCTCTACGAGCGCGACTTGATCAAATACTTGTCGCCGGTGCAGAGCCCCATGCTTTGCACCGCCGTTTACATGAAAAAATACCGCGGCGTCAACGGCGCGATAGCGGCCCTTTCCCCTTGCATAGCCAAATCACACGAGTTTGAGGACACCCGTTATATAAACTATAACGTAACCTTAAAGAAACTATATGAATACATAACCAGTCACAACATTCAGCTGCCGGAAGAACCGGCGGATTTTGACCATGAAGAAGCGGCGCTGGGGCGGCTCTTTTCCATGCCCGGCGGGCTGAAGGAAAATATTGAGTTTTATCTGGGCAAGCAGCTGCGCATAGATCAGGCCGAAGGCCAGGAAATCGTCTACGACGCGCTGAAATTGTTCGCCAGACAGCGGGAGGGCGATCTGCCCGCTCTGTTCGACGTTTTGAACTGTCCCGACGGCTGCAATATCGGGACGGGCTGTTTTCACGGTTCCAACAGATTTGAAGTGGGCGCCGTTATGGATAAAAACCGCCGGACCCTGCTGACCGGCCCCGACAGAGCGCAGTGCGACGCGCTTCACCAAAAATTTGACGAGATGTTTCGCCTGGACGACTTTTTGCGCCGCTACACGCCGAAAAGCGCCGTGGAGAGCGTCGTGACCGATGAGCAAATCGAAAAAGCGTTTGTCGCCTTGAGCAAGCTGACCGACGAGAAAAAAACGTTCGACTGCGGGGCGTGCGGGTCTGAATCCTGCTACGATATGGCGCGCAGGATCGCGCGCGGTTTTGATGTGCCGAGCAATTGCGTTCAGAATGAAAAAGATGTTATTGAATTGGATCATGAGAGGATCGTCAATCTGTCAAACGTCAACCTGGATAACATAGACAAAATTTTGGATGATATTTCCAGCATAAGCGGTTTGTCCAATGAAATCGTCGCCTCCATCGGCAGCGTCACCGAAGCGATAGGTCAATTCGGTAAAATGTCCAAAGAAATCACGTCTATTTCTCAGCAAATCAATATCCTTTCGTTAAACGCCTCTATCGAAGCCGCCAGAGCGGGCGCGCACGGAAAAGCTTTCGCGGTGGTGGCGCAGGAGGTAAAGGCTCTTGCCAATAAATCCCAGCAAACGGTTTCGCAAACAGGCAAAATTTCAGGCGCGGCGGCCGACTCCATCGCGGCGATCAACGCCAAAATAACCAATATATCCGCGGCCATTGATCAGGCTCATACGGAAATATCCGATATTTATAACGCCACCCAGAATACGTTGAAGGATTTTAGCGCTTAAGAAAGGATCAATATGGCAAAAAAAAGAAAAACGCTTCCCAAGGATTTCCGCGAACTGCTGGACGCCGGCGATATTGAGGCGCTGAAAGCGGTTTATGCCAAATGCGAGATCGGTGCTTACGACAGCGGTTACAGCCTGCGTACGGCCCTTCACAATTATGAGGTCCCCGATGAATTTGTGCGATGGCTTGTCGAGCAGGGCCTTGACATCAATACCAAGGATTACTACGAAAGAACACCGCTGTTTTATCAAATGCAGCGCGGGAACTTGGATTTGTTCATCGAACTCGGCGCGGACGTGAACGCCAAAGCGAAATATGGGGACACGCCCCTGCATTTTGCCGCGGACTACGGGACCGCGGATTCCGTGCGGCTTCTGCTGGAGCGCGGCGCTGACCTGGAGGCTGAGGACGACACCGGACAAACGCCGCTCGCCTATTGCCTGGCCCGCTGCAGCAACAGCGCGATCGCCAAAATCGCCGAAACAGCGGAGGTCCTATTGAACGCGGGCGCGAAGGTCACGCCGGGTATGACGGAAAGCGTTCTGCGCGTCGGCAAGGATTTTGAGTTTCACCGGGAGAATTTCAACAAGGATTATCTCGCCGCGACCGAAGCCGGACTGGCAAAGCTCTACGCGCTGTTCGGCATGGAACCAGTCGCCAAGCGGCGCGTGCATGACGGCGTTTCCCCCATTACCGCCGCCGCGCGGGAATGGCGGGCGCAGCATCAGGAGCTTTGGGAGTTTCTCGTCCCCTCGCGGGGCGCGGCCAAAACGGTGCAGGGCGAGGTCGTCCGCATCACCGGGCGGGTCGCGGATGAATTATACCGAAACGGCGGCGCGAACTGGAACGCGGATTACCGCAAAATGCTGAACGCGCTGACCAGGCATTTCGCCTCGGGCGCGCCGCTCCCGGCGGAGGAATTGGCCGAGGCCAAGGAATGGGCGTCCGGCATCAAGGCCCAAGGCGACGAGGACGCCGCGATCGACCGTTTGAGCGAACTCGC
>JAISEW010000208.1 GCA_031263945.1 Gracilibacteraceae bacterium
AAAGTATGTGCGCCTGAAAAAATGAAAAAAATCGCCCCAGCTCATAATTCGTTGCAGACACAAGTATTTCGCGCTATTGAAACCGCTATCCTGGACGGCGTGTTCGCGCCGGGGAAAAACTTGACGGAAGCCATGCTTTCCGAGGAACTGGGCGTGAGCAGAACGCCGGTGCGCGAAGCCCTGCGGCAGCTGGAATTCGAGGGGCTGGTGCGCGTGGAAACCCACAAGGGCGCCGTCGTCGTGGGTATTTCCGAAAAAGATATCCGTGATATTTACGCTATCAGGATGCAAATCGAGACTTTGGCCGTTCAGTGGGCCGCGCAAAACGTGACGGAAGAAGAACTGTCCGCTTTGCAGGAAAATATTGCCATGCAGGAATTCTATTTTCAGCGGGGCGACTGCCGGCAGCTGCGGGATCTGGACAGCGATTTTCACACTCTTATCTACACGGCCAGCCGCAGCCGCCCTATCTGCTTGATGCTTGGCAGTTTTCACCATTACACGAGTAAAGCGCGCAGCATCGCCTTGGTGGATCTGCACAGAGCGCAAAGCGCTCTGGCGGAGCATCAGGAGATCTATGAAGCGCTGACCGGCCGGGACCGCGAAAAAGCCGCCGCGAGCGCGGTCCGGCATATCGAAAAAGCTTGGGCGCATTTGACGGCGGTGCTGACGGATGCGGGCGAAAACGAAAACAAAGATTAAGGCGCTAATAAACGACGACCTTTAAAGCCTCTCTGTCCAAGATTTTTATTTGATTTCGCTTCGTTTCAATGAGCCCTTCCCGCGCAAACTCCTTTAACAGCACAGTGACTTTCGGGCGGGTACATCCGATAAAACTGGCTATTTCTTCATGGGTCATGCTCAAGACGTCGAAATCATTGTTGTATGTAAAAACCGCGTATTTCCCGTGCCCCAATAAAAGGCTGGCCAACCGGTTCCTTGTCCGCAGACAGGTCATGTCCGCCGCCTGATACGTCGTCCAGCGGAGTTTAGCCCCGATGGAATAGATGAGGAAATGGGCGATTCTGAGATTTTCTGCCATCAGACTTCGGAGCGCCGCTAAATTGACCACAGCGATTTCTATTTTCGTAAGCGCTACCGCCGAGATCATACAAGGTCCCTGATCGAAAGCTTCGGTTTCTCCAAACATGGCCGGCGCCACCAATAAGCCGAATATTTTTTCATTGCTGTCCGCGGTTTCACTGAAAATTTTCACCTTGCCATCTTTCAAACAGATCAATCCCGGGCATGCTTTGCCTTTGCTTAAAAGCCTTTCCCCTTTTGCGCACGTCTTTTGCCTGCCGCTGGATACGATTTTTTCCCAGAGGTCGATATCAAAATAGTCATTCGCGCCGCCGTACACGTTTCTCCCTCCTCTATTTGTCAATAATTGGCAGGGGTGTTCCCCCTGCCAATTGCCGCCCAGCCCTGTGGTTTTTCTAGCCTCTGTAGATATAATCTCCGGAAGTATATTTGGGCGGGACGACCGGAGCCAGAAAGAAGGAATCATATTGCCCGCCCGTGTGGATGATGTGATGACCCTCATTTTTCGTTTCGTAAGCGGTGGGGAGAAACCAATTTTTGTCGCGGATCAAGCGGCCGGTCACGCTGATCTGGAGTTTTTCACCTTTGTGCCAGATTCTGCTGTTCGGCCAGATTTCAATATCCAGCGGGACGATTTCTCCCGGTCTCAGCGGCTGTTCGCTGGTATGGGGATGCACCGGCAGATACTCCGTCGACTTCGCCAAATCCAATTCCCGGTGCGAAGCCCGCAGCCTGCCGATAAAACCCGGGTCCGGCTCGCCAAAGACATAAACCGGCACAAAAGAGCCATTGGCGTCCAGCTTGCGCACCTGAACAAACACATCCGCCTCGCTGCCTTTATCGATCTCAATCCACAGCCGCAGCGCGGAATGCCCGGTTATTTCGGTATCCTCCGAGAAAGTGCAGACAAAGAGCGCCTCTTCCGTGTTAGGATCGTATTTTACCGTCGCTTCCTTGGTAGGCGGCGTCTTGACCAGGGCGCCCTCCGCCGCGTTTAAGAAAAACTTCGTATATGCCGTGCGCGGGATCGGCCAGTCGCCTTCCGGCCGATTGGTCACATAATCATACTCGTAAGCGTCAGTGACTTCCACGCGCACTCGGGGCGTCATTTCCCACGCGTTGTGGATCCCTTTCAGATAGCGGTCAAAGAAGCGGGTCAGATCGGCGCAGTTGGCCGGTTTGTAGAAGTCCGGCCACTCAAAATCCCGGTGGATCCGGAGCCACTTGTTTTTGCTCTGCATCTTGGTGTAGCTCAGCATGGTATCCCGCAAGTGATAGGGATGACCCAGCCCCGCTGAAATATAGGCCGGCGTCGTGATCTGTTCCACCTTGGCGTTATGATCCTCCCAGTAACCGTTCATGAGCGGGTAGGCTTTGATCATTTCCACCAAATCCTCAGTCATGGTGACGCCGCGCCAGTCGCCCCAGATCAGATTGCCAAAAGGCAAATGAGGGATCCCGCCGGGCGCCATCCAGGAACGGTACAAATCGCTTTGCCCTTCCCACGGGGCAATCGCCGCCAAGTGAGGCGGGTTTTCCGCGGCAATATACCACATCACCGAGGTCAGGGCCGAATCGCCCGACATCCCGATCTTGCCGTTGCACCATTTCAGAGCGGCCAGCCATTCGATGACGTCGTACCCGTCTTGTCCGTTTGCCACTGTCCAGGCGTTGTTGACGCCCTCGGAATACCCGGTCCCGGCATTATCCACATAGGCGACGGCGTAGCCCTGAGAACACCAGTATGTGGGGTCGGGGGCCTCGAAAGTCGTGTGCGGGGAAATAGCCTCTTTGGGGACGCCCATCGCCTGATGCAGGCCGGGTGTTTCGGCGGCGCCGTACTGCATGCGTTTGCCGTAGTAGGTCCAAGCGATGATGATCGGAATATCGGTCATGTTTTGGGGCCGGTAGATATCGCAATAGATCTTCCGGCCGTCCCGCGTCAGCGCCGCTACGTCCCGTTCGTAAATCAGCCCGTCGACAATGTGGGTTCCCGGCACCACCGGCGCGTAGTAAGCAGTGCGAAATCCGGCGGAAATGAGCTGTTTCCGGTAAACAACGTCAATTTTTTCCCCGGCGAAATCCTTGGGAACGACTACTTTTTCAAAACTGTTCTCCACAAAAGTTGTGTGCGCCTGGCGCATGGCTTCATCGGACGCGTCCTGAATCATGCTTGACTTCTCGGACATGTTGGCAGCCTCCTTCGTTTTTCTGTATTATAGCCGCCGGCGCCGAGTTTTGTCTGTTAACATGTAAACAATTCGCAAACTTTCTTTTGTTCAAAACTTTCCCATTAATCAACTTTCGCGCAATAAGTGACGATCTGCCCGAAGGCGATCCCCCCGTCCCCCGGAGGCAAAAGGCGCGGATACCTGAGCCGCAGCCCGCTCGCCGCCGCCAGTTCTGCCAGCGTCTCCGTGAGCAGTTTATTTTGAAAAACGCCGCCGCTAACCAAAAATTCCCTGTCCCCTTCATTCAGCGCCATCACCGCCGCGCAGGCCCCGACAGCCAGTGATAAATGGAAAATCTAGGAAAGTAGTCCGGCGTCCCGCCCCCCCCCCCCCCGAACCCACAGCCGCCCCCCAAAACCGCTCAAACCGAACACCACCCCTTACTCCACCGCCCCGGCCCCAAAGGCAAAATAAACCAACACGCCCTTGGCCACGTCCCGCCCG
>JAISEW010000223.1 GCA_031263945.1 Gracilibacteraceae bacterium
GTTAAACCGCCCGCCTCGATTTTGGATATATCCAGCGTATCGTTGATGAGCGCCAGCAACCCGGTCCCGGCCTGATGAACGGCCTCCAGATCCGCGCGCAGCCCTTCCGTCATTTCCACGCGCAAGCCGGCTTCGGAAAACCCGATGATGGCGTTGAGAGGCGTACGGATCTCATGGCTCATCACGGCCAGAAAATCGGTTTTGGCCTTACTGGCCTCCTCGGCCTCCGTCTTGGCTCTGACGACAGAGGTTATTTCCGTGATATCGATGAATTTGCCTTCCTTCGCGCCGAAATCATCAGCCACCACATGAAAATAACGCTTCTCGCCCTCCAGGATTATTTCCTTGGTTTCGTCATGAAGCCCGTCCACAGACAGCACTTCCCCAATCATTCTCTGCATGGCCGTATCGTTGAACAGAGCGTAAACAGGGCGACCGGCCGCGGTTTCCGGATCATTAATATTGGAAAATTTTGCCAATGATTTGCTGATATACGTCACCCGGTTCTGGGCGTCAACAAAAACGATCAGATTGGACGTCGTTTTCATCAGTTTTGTGAACGTGTTGAAAGCGCGGTTGGCTTTGCCGGCTTTTTCCGTGGCCATATTGGTCAGCGTTAAAATACCCGCGGCCGGGAACAGGGAAATGATCCAGTGTACGGTCGCCGCCGCCGTGTCCGTCCGCGGGTCGCCGGCGAACAGTCCGCCGAGCAGCATGACGAGGACGACGGCGTTGGCCGCCAGATAAAACTGGGTCAGGCGCTGGAAATTCTGGTACAGGCAGGCCAGACCGCAGACGCCGAGAAACGTGAGAAAATAATACTGCAGATCGCGCAGATACAGTGACCCGGCCGTAAAACAGATAAAAATAAGCAAGGGGACGTGCAAGGCCTGCAAATCATCGTCCCCTCGCAAAATATACATGAGCAGGATCACCAAAGCGACCGTCAGCCAGCATAAGATGTTGACGCGCATCGCCAGAGCGTAGTCCCGCGTGGTCGCCGCCGCGCCGATAAAACGCGCCAGCCCGTAAAGCAGACAGCTGCCTATAGTCAGAACGCGAGTAAAACCAAAATATTGGTCGTCTGTTGTTTTGAACAAGGCGCTCCTCCTCCGGTTCGGGCTTACACGCGTTCCGGCAAAATCACTCCGCCGTCATCTCCCGCAAAACGCGCTCCGCTTCCCGCAGCTGAGAGTCAAAAGGTTCTGCTTCCGGCATGATGGTGGCGGTTTCGCCCGCAGCCAGCGCCACTTCCACATCCGGCACGATCCCCAGACCGTGGATATCGTTGCGGCCGGGAGTCAGGTATTTATTCGTAGTCAGCACCAGACTGCTGCGCTGCACGTCATACACCGTTTGCATGACGCCTTTGCCATAGGTCTTGACGCCGACGAGTTTGCCGCTCCCATAGTCCTTCACCGCCCCCGCCACTATTTCCGAGGCGGAAGCCGAGTATTCGTTGACCAGCACGACCAGCGGCTTTTGCATATAAGGCGAATCGGAGGTCTCCGCCGTTTCTTTGCCATCGCGGCCGACCACATAGAAAATTTCTTCGCCCGGTACGAGGAATCCGGCCGTTTTCAAAGCCGCCCGCACCTCGCCCCCGGAATTATAGCGCAGATCCAGGATCACGCCGCTTTTATGCTCCACATCAAGTTCGCGCAGCATCTGCTCGAACTCGTTGCCGGTCTGCTCCGTAAAACTGGAAACGGCAATGAGGGCGATATCCGGCTGTCCGGGCAGTTCACTCCCTTCGACCGACGGCACGACAATGTACTCGCGCCGCAAGGTCGCGCTGAACGTCCGGCCTTCGTCGCCGCGCGAAACATCAAGCGTCACCTCCGTTCCCGGTTCCCCTCTGATGAGAGCGACCGCTTTGTCCTGATCCATATCAAGCAGACTTTGCCCGTCCGCGCGGATGATGATATCGCCCGTGCGGAGCCCGGCCCGTTCAGCCGGACTGTCGCTGAAAACCTTTACCACCAGCAGTTTGCTCGGATCGGCGGAACTGATGAGAATGCCGACGCCGCCGATGCGCCCGCTGATTTCCTGGCGGAACTCCTCGCTTTGCTCCGCGTTTTGGTATGAGCTGTAGGGATCGAGAGTTTTGACCATACCGCTGATGGCGCCGTCGACCAGATTGCTGACCGGCACTTTTTCCACATAATTATTTTGAATATATGTGAAAACGCGGAATAATTGGCCTATATTATTATAATTCGTATAAACGACTATATTGAAACAAACGGCTAAAGCCAGCAGTATCAGCAGATCAACCACCAATACATAGCGCCACGGTCTGACCGAGCGTTTCTCAGCCTGCTCCGGCCCGGTTTGTTCCGCCCTGTCTTCCGGCCGGTTGTTGGCGTCTGTATTACTGTCTTCCAAAATGAATCCTCAACTTTCTTCTTTTAACGGACGCCTCTGAAGGCGTATCTTAAAATTTTCCGCTGTCTTAGCGAAAATAGGGCATCGGGTCAACAGGCGAGCCGTTGATCCTGATCTCAAAATGCAAATGGGGGCCGGTGCTGTACCCGGTCGAACCGACATAGCCTATGACCTGTCCGGCCACCACGGTCTGATCGACCTTCGCGTTGATGGACGACATATGGCCGTACAGCGTGGAAACGCCGTTGCCGTGGTCGATGATGACCGCGTTGCCATAAGCGCCGTACCAGCTGGAGAGGATGACCGTGCCGGAGCCGGCCGCCAGTATCTTGCTGCGGTTGGCCGCGCCGATGTCCGCGCCGGTATGCTGTTTTACCACCCCCGTTATCGGGTGTTTGCGAATGGCGAACGGACTGGTGATATAAGTGTAGCCGGGCGTGGGCCAGGTCGTGATATCGCCGACGACGCCGCTCAGATTCTGTCGCTGCAGTTCGCGGATCTTTGCCTCAAGTTCTTTGGAATCTTTTTCCAGGCGATCCATCTGCTCCATCAGCTGATCCTGATCTTGCTGATTTTCCTTGAGCGCCTCCTGCTGCTGCGACCGGGAGGCGTCCAGATAACTCTTGGCCGCCGCCGCTTCCTGTTTCAGCTTTTCCGCCTCCGCCATTTTCGTCTCCAGCGTCAGTTTCTGGGCCTCGAGCTCAGCTTTCTGGGTGCGGACGCCGTCCAGAAGGTCCTGGTCGTTGCCGATCACGCGGTCCATATATTCAAGCCGCGTGAGAAAATCAGAAATACTCGCTGATTGGAACACCACGGCCAGATAGCTGACGCCGCCGTCCTCATAAGCGGCGCGCGAACGGTCGCGCAGCGCTTCCTGCCGCGCCTCCAGCTCCGCCTGTTTTTGGGTCACGGCGGTCCTGATGTCGTCCACCGCGCGCGTGGCGGTCAAATAAGCCGATTCCTTGGCCGCCAGATCACTGGTCGCCTGCGTGATCCGCGAATTCAAATCCCGCAGCTTTGTTTCCATTTCCTGCTCTTTGACGGTCAGGTTTTTCAGCTGCCCCTCGATCTGAGTCTGCTGGCGGTAATTTTCCTGCGCCTCGCGAATAGTCTCATTCAACTCGTCGCTGGCCCCGGCCGCCCCCGGCAGGATCAGGCCCAACAACAGAGCGCCGGTGAGCAGCAGTGTTTTACGGCTGACTTTTTTCAAGCGCGCGTCCCTCCCCCGTGTTTTTCATATGTTCAACGCAGTTTTTGTTTATATTTTTCCCCAGGCGGCGC
>JAISEW010000010.1 GCA_031263945.1 Gracilibacteraceae bacterium
AATCGTGCTATCCCGTTTTATCTGAATCCATCCCCGTGGGGGGCAAAATGGGGGGCAAATCGGGAAATTTTGAAAATCGTGCAAGCAAGAATGCAGTAATATCAAGGGTTTACGGTGATGAAACGTCAGGCAGAGCGCGTCCTTGGTAAGGACGAGGTCTCCGGGTCAATCCCGGATAGCAGCTCCATCCACAACCCTTGATCCAGGCGGCTTTCCAGACTGTTGCGAGTTGGATGGCGCCTGGTTTTTTTAGGTTCGGTCTCCCTCATTACTCGCGCATGAGCGCGCGCCAGTTTTCCAGTTCTTTTTTCTTGCCGATCGTGATCAGCCACATCTCCAGCTGAATATCGAGACGGCCGTCGTAGTCGACCAGCCGGTGACAGAGTTTCTCAAACGCCTCAAAAGACTCATCCAGCCGGTCCCGCATGTACCCGGCGAGTTCGCCGACGGTCCGGAATTGCTGCCCTTCCAGATAAAGCAGCTTCTGGCCTGACAAGGCGTAGGCCATAAGATAAAAGGTTTTCAGCAAATCGGTCCGCTCGGTTTTCTCCAGCCGGTACGAATCCTCGATCGCCGCCGCCGCCTTTTGCAATGGCTCGTTCTTCGGCGCGATAAGCGCGACGTATTCCGTCAGCAGTTTTTCGGACAACACCGTTTCGTAATATTTATCCTGCGACTTATCTTTTTTCCACAAACGGTCGAGCAGGTCCCGGCCAAGAGCGGGAAGGCTCTCGAAGACCCGTCCTTTCCAATAAAATCCTTTAAAACCAGGATTTAACTTATAGAGCAGCCGCCAAAAGATAATATCGTCCTGGCCGTTGGTCTTGCTCGCTTCCTCCTCGGCCGCCAGGCACTGCCGGGCGATCCCCTGATTGAACATGCGAAAATGCGCGGACAGCAGTCCCCGGAAGAGGTGCTTTTTCCCTTCCTCCCAATTTTTGGCAAAAGCTTCCGCCAGGAGCCGCGGCTCTGTTATCGCCTCCTTCATAAACTTGTAGGGAGGCGCCGGACCTTGCCCGGTACCCGCGCTCTCGCCCGGCAGCGCCAGATCCTCGCCGTCCAGCCATCGCCTGACCTCTGCATAGGTCCAGCGGCGGTTGGGATTGTCCTTGTTCGCGCGGGAAGTGACGTCGTAATATGTCAGCGCCGAAATGAAGTCCGCCAGCGCCGCCGGCATATTCTCCGGAAAAGGTATTTTCTGAACCGCTACATACTGGCCGATTTCTTCCGCGCTCATGTTCGCGTACGGCGCATACCCCGTAAAGAGTTCAAACAGGGTGATCCCAAAGGAGTAGTAGTCCGATTCTTCGAGGAACAGGTGCTTGAAAGTCTCCGGGGCGGAATACTCCGGCGTCATGCCGGTTTTTGTCACGATAACCGAGCCGGGATCAGTCATAACGGAGCTGATCCCGAAATCGATGATGGCGACGCTTTGCCCGTCGTCCGCCAGCATAATGTTAGACGGCTTCAAGTCTTTGTGAATGATCCCCGCCTGATGCAGGACCTTCAAGCCTTCGTTGATGTTGGGGATCATCATTTTGACAAGTTCGTCATAGGCGCAAGTTTTCCCTTGCAGGCTGCCGTTCTTATAATAACGCAGCATTTCCAGCGGCTGCCCGTTGTAGGCGGAAGACTCGAAAAGCCGCGCTACATACGGCGAGTCGATTTGCAGCAGCCGCTGCGCGACGTCCTGTTTTATGGCCGCCTGGCGCTTATAGAGTTTGGCGACGTATTTGTCGTCCCCGTCCCCATACGAGCACAGATATAGATCCGCTTCACCGGAGGCGACTTCCAGACGCCGCTCGACCGTATATTTTTCGCAAAGGACTGTGCCCGCGTCCAATAAACCGCTCGCGGAGTACGCGCCCTCGCCGCCGATCCCGATTTCGCTGTTGATCTCCGTCCGCGGCGTTCCCGGCAGTTCCGGATTAATAACGGTCCTGTTATCCACGGCTCTTGCCTCCGATCACCCGCACCTTTTCATCGACGATTTTCAGGCGGCCTTGCCTGATCAATCGCTCAAGCGCGTCGTTCATGCAGGCGGTCATCCGCTCGCCTTTTCTGGCGTAGCCCATCGCCTTAACGGTCGCGTCTATGAGACCCTCGGGCGTAAGCCCTATCGTCTGTTCGGCGACGATAAGCATGGCCGCCCCTATTTCGGCGGGAGAGATGAAATTGATTTGTCTGGCCGGCTTCCCGGCAGCGGGGACTCTCGCTTTCAGCTCCTTAAAACCCGCGAGCGTCACAAAACCGTCCTGATCCCGCGCGATAAGACTTTGGAGCTTGCTCTCCCGCATAGCCTGTTCTACCGCCTTGCGCACCGCGGCGGTCGCTTTTTGATGCCCGAGCGCTCCCGTCATGCGCTGATACAGCAGATCTATATAGATGGGCTGCTCAATGCCGACGATGTGCCTGATGGCCGCCGCGATCATATCGTCGCCGCGGAGCTGCGTGATCTTGGGGGTTTCATACCAGAGCGCCTCGACATATTCGGTAAAACCGCGGGGGCCTTCGTCAAGGGCGGCAGTCGGCGCGGACGCGTTATTCGTCCTATGTTCCTCGATTTCCTCCGCGAAAGACTCGGCGAAAGACTCGGCTGGAATTTGGGCGGCCGGCTCAGGCGGTTCAGCCGTTTTGGTCTCCCGGTATTCTTTGATCGCCGCGTCGATAAAGGCCGTCAGTTTTTGCTGCTCTATATCCCGCCGCGCCATCCATTCAGGCGACCAGACCCGATATATACGCCACCCCATGGCCTCCAGCACGGATTTTCTTAAACGGTCCCGGTCTCTGGCGCTCTTGGCCGCGGCATACGAGAGACCGTCGCACTCGATCCCCGCCGCGAAACGATCGCCGCCGTCGGGATCCAGCACCGCCAAATCGATCTTATATCCGGAGCAGCCCACATATTTTTTGATTTTATATCCGCGGCCGGTGAGGTATTCGGCGACGATATCCAGGAACACATCTTTTTCGGTTTCGCTCTGGCTGCCCCGGAGCGACGACGAACCGTTCAGGGCGAACTCGATGTAGAGGCGCAGCATTTTGACGCCTTCTGATCCCGTGCGGCTTAAATCTATATCCGCAGGCAAAATCGAGCTGACCAGCTTTATATTGCGCTTGGCTCTGGTGACGGCGACGTTCAGCCGCCTTTCGCCGCCTTTTTGCCCGAGGGGGCCGAAGCGCAAGGCCATGGATCGGTTGTTGTCGCGCTGTTCTTTCGTTTTGGCGTAACTGACGCTGAATATTATGGCGTCGCGTTCGTCGCCCTGCACGTTTTCCAGATTTTTGACAAAAAACTCGTCTTCCTTGTCCTCCGTAAAGAAGCTTTCATATTCCGGGTGCTGCTCCCGGAATTTTTGTATTTCCAAAGCGATGACCTTCTGCTGGCTTTCGCTGAAGGCGACGACGCCGAGGGAGCGGTCCGGCGTTCGGTCGATATGCCGCCGCACCAGCTCGACGCAGCGGCGCGCTTCGGCAGTGTTTCTCCCTTTTCCCTCGTAGACGCCGTTTTCCACAAAATCAAATTCTACCCCGGTGTCCGCGGCGTTGTTCACGCTGCTGGGGAAAGTGACGAGTTCGTTTTTGTAGATTTCCTGATTGGAAAAGGCGATCAGGTTTTCATATTTGCTGCGGTAATGCCACAGGAGAGTGCGGCTCGGGAGCACGCCGCTCGTTTCCTCCAGGATAGAATCGTATATTTCCGTCCCGGCCGTCTCGTCGTCGTCCTCGTCAAAGCCGCCGTCGTCGTTGCTCGTGCTTATGGCAAAAAAGTTCGTGGGCGGCAGCTGTTTGCTGTCGCCGGCGATAACGACCTGTTTTCCGCGGAAAACCGAACCCACGGCATCTTGTGGGAATATCTGGGAAGCCTCGTCGAAAATCACCATATCAAATTCATATGATCCCGCCTCTAAAAAATAGGCCACGGAGAGCGGCGACATCATCATGCACGGCTTCAGTTTAAGCAGCAGATTGGGTATGGACTTGAACAGCTTGCGCAGGGGCATTATCCGGCGTTTCTTGCCGATCTCTCTTTGCAGGATACTCAATTCGTCATTAGCCGAAAGCGCTCGGTTCGGGTCGGGGATGCCGCTGACGACATTTTGGCGGACGCGTTCCCGCGCGATGAGTAATTGCTTTTCGTCCAGGGCGGCGAATCTCTTGATTTTTTCGTCCTGGTTATGGCGGCGGAACTGTTCGACGGTCTTTTTCCCGCCGATCACCGCCTGGATCCACAGAGTTAAAAAACCGCGCTTAAAAGCGCCGACTACGTCTTCGACGGAATTGTCCCGCCGTTCTATCTGCTCCGTAAAATCCGCCAGCCCTATTTCATCACAGGCGTTTCTTGTTTCCGCGCAGGCGATCCAGTCGTCGAGCAGCATGAGGTCGGCCTGGCAGGCGGCGATCCTGGCGGCGCTGTCGCTGATCCGGGCGTCGTCAAAATCCGCGCCCGCTTCAAAAAGACTTTTGAATTTCGTATAACCCGCGGCGCATTCGGCCATATGGGACTGCAGGTCGGACCTGACCGCTTTCAGCTTGCTTCTATATTGCGCGTCGTCGCAAAAGGCAGCCGTGAAGCCGCCGGTCATTAAACTCGCCTCGCTGCCGGTAAGCAGCGCGGACACCGATTCCAGATCGGCAATAATTGAGTCCCAGCTCGTCTCCAGCCCTTCGATCCGCCGGCCAAAAAATTCTTTATGATCCGCGCAGATCTGCTTGAGCGCCGCGCGTTTGGCCTGAATGAGGTCCGCCTGAGAAAACAGCGAGAGCATTTTTTCGGCCAAGGAAATACCCGTTTCGATCGCCGCCCAGTCAGTGGTTTCGCCTTCGTAGGAATTTCCAAAATATTCTGTAAATAACTGCCGGTTTTCCGAGAGCCACAGGCTTTCTTGCTTTATCGCGCTGATTTGCTGCAGCAAAGCGACTATTTCAGCATTGGAAAACTTGGCGCCGATTTTCTTGGAGACGCCTTTGATCGCCCTGATATCCGCCCGGTAAGAAGGCTTAAATATTTTGAAGAAAGAGGTGTGCTCAGTCTTAAAGCGCAGAAGCATCTCCTCAGAGTTCAGGCCAAGAGCAGAGACTTCCCATGTTTCCAGCAGAGCGTTTTTCATCTCGACAAGCGGGGATATGTGAGAGCGCGCCTCCTTGAGCAGCTGTTTTGCCCGCTGCCGGGCCGCCGGATCAAACCAGTTCCTGTTAAGTTTTAACACGCCTTGACGAACGTTCTCCAGCCAAGACGTCAAGTCTGCGGAAAAGAGCGCTTCCTTGAAGCGAACAAGGGCCTGCAGATACTCCTTCCGCGCCTGCCGGCCGTTTTTAGCCTTGGCGAGCAAGAAGGCGCGTTTGCCGCTTTCAGCCCAGTCGAGCGGGAACAACGGGGTGTTCTCTATGGCTTGCAGCAAACCTATGACCCGATTAACGCCTGACCAGGAGCGGGTTTCATCTGATCCCAATGAGGCGGCGGCGGCAGAAAACGCATCGCCTAACGCGAGCAGAGACTCGGCCAGTCCGTCCGTATCCCGCGCCAGATCTTCCTTGAACCGCTGTGTCACCATTTTCACGGCGGCGCCGCGCCACGGGTTCTCGGAGAGTTTGATCCCGAGGCGTTTCAGCGCTTTGGCATAGCTGCCTGTGCGATAAAGCATCGCGTTATATGTACTCGCGGAAACAGCGGCGGCCGACTCGATGAAAAACTGAATGTCAGGCGCTTCTTGCAGAAGGCTCAATTCCCCGAACGCTTCGTAGAGGCTTTTTTCCAAAGGAAGAATATCCGCGTGCAATTCCGCGGCATACTGATTTAGAGCCTGCCTGTCCTGAAACAACTCGGCCAGCTCAGACATTACGCCGTCTTTCAGGCGTTTGCGCGGCAGTTTGAGATTGGCGGCGATACTGTCAAGAATTTCCTTTTTGTTCGCCTTGTGGCTGTGCAGGGCCAGACAAAAATCATCCAGGCCGACCTCCGTGAGCCGTTTATAAACGACTTGCAGAGCCGCCGCCTTTTCGGACACGAAGAGTACGGTTTTTCCGCCGGCTAAAGCCTCGGCGATGATATTCGTGATAGTCTGACTTTTGCCGGTGCCCGGAGGCCCTTGCATGACAAAACTGACCCCGGCTTTGGAGAGCAGAATGGCTTCCTGCTGACTGGAATCCGAATCGACGACCTGATAGCAATCGCTGGGGGGAACGCGGTCAAAATCAAAACCCGTTAATTCTCGCGGAATGTCGGCCGCGGCGCCGGCGTCGCCTGTGATCGCCCGCACAACGGGGTTTTTGCGCATTCGTTCATAGTTGTTGTTGAGGTCGTGATACATGCTTATTTTCAGGAAGGAAAGAAGACCGAGGCTAACCTCCCGGATCAGCTTCCACCCGTGCCGGTCGGCAATTTCCTCGATGGTCCGCATATACTGCCCGATACTTTCCTCGCCGCTTAACTCGAACGCGGGCAAATCTATTCCGTAACGCTCATTGAAAAGATAATCCAGCGTCGGATTGACCTCGATGTCGTCGTCGTACCGGAGGAGCGTATAAGGAGCCTTTATGGATTCCAGCTTCAGAGAGACCGGCATCATCAGGACCGGGGATTTCAGCCATTGCGCGTTAGCGGTATTATTCTCCCGCCATTCGATGAACCCAAACGAAAGATAAAGGATATTTGTGCCCTGCTCATCTCTGGCGAGTTTGGACTTTAAGCGAAGGTTATTGAGAGCGATCCGCCTTTCCAGGAGCGAGCCCTCGGCCTTGACGTCGCCCGCGTGCACAGGGATCGGGTACGAGAGCGTTTCCAGGAGTGACAGCATCGAAAAAGTTCTGAGGTCAGAATCCTTATCGACCGGCCGCTGAAAAGTCAGTTCTTCCTCAGATACAGCCAGCCGGTTGAACAACTCCGTAAATTCAGGCTCAAGAATTTTCAGGGTCGCCCGTTTCGCTTCCCGGTAGTTTATCATTTTATTGCGCTTCGAAAGGTCAAGCAGTTGTTTTTTCCAATGCTCGACTTTGCGCTGCAAAACTGTTTTATTGGAATGCCCGTTTTGCGGCTGTTGTTCTGTCATTAGATACATGGCGCCTTTCTAGCCGTGAATTCCTCGCTGATATACCTTAAATATGGTATCACGTTTTTAACGCAATATCAACACAAGGGCGGCGCGGGGTGTACGACAAATCGGAATGAGAAGGACGCGAATATTCGCGTCCTTCTCGGCTGGAGCAGTCATTCTCTCCCGGGATCCGTTGAAACAAGGGCTTGACGGTTGGAACTAGTTGACTTTGACATAGTAGACGGGATTGGTTTTGAATGTCGTCCCGTCCAGGTAGGCGTAGTTGGTGGTGAGGATGGTTATCTTGTAAGTCTTGCCCGCGGTAAGATCGGCCGTATCAATGATATAGGGGCTGGTATTGCCGCCGGAGCGTTTGATCACATCGGTTACAGCCGGCAAAGGAACGCCATTTTCCGCCGGCTCAAGCGCGATAGTGCTGACGGACCGCCCGGAAGTCACGATAGCCGCGGCAAACCCCTGCTCGTCAAAGGTGATGATGTCGCCCCAGGTGACAACGAGAGGCGCGGTATCCGCTGTTACCACATAATTCGAACCAGTAGTGCTTATTCCAGGTTTAGCGCCCGCGGCGGCGTTGACTGTGAAACTCGGCATCTGATAGATAGTTGTTCCGTCCGACGGGGTAATGGAAGCCGTGTAACTTCCCTGGAAATTGCCGGTAAAGAAGGGGGCGAACAATTCGATTTCCACTTCACCGCCGTCACCAGTCAGATGCAAGCTATAAGCGGCAGACGGCACCTCCGCCGTTCCTTTCAGGAGTTTACCGCCGTTCGTGCCGCAATCGGCCAGCGCTTCGCTGCTCAGACCCGCGATATGCAATAGGTCGCCTTCGTCCAACGGTTGGGCGTCCGCGCCCAGCAGATGTTTTGCGGCAGCGGCGGCATCAACATAGAAAACAGTGCCCTGTTCGATTGTCGCGTCGCTGACCGCGAAGTCCACGAGCGGAAGTTCAAAAACTACATCCGGCAATCCCTTGGCGTAAATGACGAACTTGAAATTACCGTTGCCGGTCAGGGCGTTCATGCGGGAGATGCCGGCCCGGTTCAGCGCCACCTCAAAATTCATGTGGCCGCGGTGAGAGAAAAGGTTTTGCAGCCAGACGAGCGGTTCTTTCTGCCCGGTGGTCAAATCCTCGACATAACCGCCGTAAAGCCGCTCAAAATAGTCGCTCCAAAGATCGGCGCTGGCCGGTCCGCTGTAAGTGAAGGAAACAACGCGGTCGGCCCAGGTGCCGCCATAGGAAGCGGAGACAACCGGTTCGGAGGGCCAAGCGCCCGTGGCGCCAGCGGTGACGGTTTTCCGCGCTCCCCAGGAAGCGTCAGGGAAAAGGTATTTGGCCGCGTAGACGCTGGTGGCCGCTTTCGGCGTCACAGCCTGCGCTTTAGCCAGGACAGCCGCGCTCTGCGCCGTCGCTTTTTGGGCGGCGTTCAGCAGCCAGGCGTTGGCGTAAAGATCAAAATCCACGCCCACTTCCACGGTTTTGATACCGATGATCTTGTTGTTGGCGTCATCTTTAGTCGTAGGAGCATAGTCATTCACTGCCAGATTGCCCGTGGGCGGGAAATGCACACTGTCGCCGTAGGTGGCGCTGGAAACCGCGTCCACTGCCGGCTTGCTGTCCGCCTGGACATAGGTGTCAAGCGTAACCCCAGGCCCGTTGCCCGTGCGGGTGCCGCCGTTGATGAAGTACGCCGGCTGCGCCACCGCGCCGCCCACGGCAAACGAAGTTGCGGCCGGATGCACGGCGGTGATATCTGC
>JAISEW010000041.1 GCA_031263945.1 Gracilibacteraceae bacterium
TGTTTTTTCACGGCGGCGACGCGGCGGGAGAGCTCCATCCGTTTTTCAAATAAACGCGTCAGCTCCGCGTCCACGCCGTCGATTTCCCGGCGCCATCGGCCGAGCGCCGCCGCGGCGTCTGGCTCATTCATCGGTGGTACCGCCTTTTTCCATTAAATCCCATATGGCGAGCGCCGTCACGCTCTCGATCACGGGCACGGCGCGAAGGACGACGCAGGGGTCATGCCGGCCTCGGAGCGAGAGAGAGGCGGCGCTTTTTTGCCGGAGGTCCACGGTTTCCTGGCGGAGGGCCACGGAAGCCGTCGGTTTGATCGCCGCCTGACAGACGAGCGGCATCCCCGTGGTCAGACCGCCCAGGACGCCGCCGCAGTTGTTGGTGCGCGTCCGCACCCGGCCCTCCGCGTCATAAAAATAAGCGTCGTTGCTTTCCGAACCGCGGCGTTCGGCCAGGGCAAAACCCAGCCCGAAAGAGACGCCTTTGACCGCCGGCACGGCGAACAGCAGACGGGCCAGCGCCGACTCGGCCGAGTCGAAAAAAGGCTCGCCCAGACCGGGTGGCAGGCCCAGGACGGCGCATTCCACTATGCCGCCCACGGAATCCCCCGCGTCCCGCGCCGCCGCGATCGCCTTTTCCATGCGCGGGCGGACTTCCGGGTTCAAAACCGGCAGCGGGGAGGCGGCCAGAGCAGCCAGAAGCTCCGCTGAGGGGGCGACGGCGGTAAAACTGTCGTCCACAGCGTCGTGGACGCGCAAAATATGAGCGCCGACGCTGACGCCGCTTTGCCGCAGGATCTGTTTGACGAGCGCCCCGGCGAAGACCAGCGGCGCGGTCAGGCGGCCGGAAAAATGCCCGCCGCCGCGGTAGTCGTTAAATCCGCCATAGCGGACAAAAGCGGGATAATCGCTGTGGCCGGGCCGGGGCTTAAAACGTATTTCCTCATAATCAGCCGAGCGGATGTCCGTGTTGCGGATCAGGGCGCACAGCGGCGCGCCGGTCGTCCGCTCCTGAAAAACGCCGCTCAATATTTCCACTTCATCCGCTTCGCGCCGCTCCGTCGTCAGCGCGCTCCGACCGGGCGCGCGCCGCCGCATCTCCCGCCGCACCTCGGCCCAATCCGGGGTGAAGCCCGGCGGCAGCCCGTTCAGCACTATCCCGATCCCCGCGCCGTGCGACTCGCCAAACAAAGAAACGCGGTCCTCCCAGCTGCTGCTCATACGGCGCCTCCGCTCACGGTCATCCGGCCGCCCAAAGCGGCAAAATCAGTAAAAAACCCCGGGTAGGACTTGCGCACACAGTCCGGGTCTGTCAGAGTCACCGGCTCCGCCGCCGCCGCCGCCGCGATCGCCAGCGTCATCATCATGCGGTGATCGCCGCGGCTGGAGAGCCGCGCGCCGCCGCGCAGGCGGGCGACGCCGCGGACGACCATGCCATCCTTCCGCTCGTCGATATCCGCGCCCAGCGCCCTCAGCGCCGTCACCGTCGCGTCCAGGCGGTCACATTCTTTCAACCGCAGACGGCCCGCCCGGACGATCGTGGTGGTCAGACCGGGGCGCAGCGCGGCGGCCAGCGCCACCGCCGGGATTATATCCGGGCAGGGGGCGGCGTCAATCTCGGCCGGGGCGGCGGGCACGGGGCCTGCCGCGCAGCTCACGGCTCCGTCTTGCCAGCTGATCTTATGCCCGAGGCGGGTCAGCACACCGAGGATGGCCCGGTCGCCCTGACGGGAATCGGGGTCCAGACCGGCGACGGCCACCCGCGCCCCCAGCGCGCCCGCGACGAGAAAAAAAGCCGCCTGGCTGTAGTCGCCTTCAATATACGCGTCCCGGGCCTGGTAGCTTTGCCCGCCGGGGATCGCGTACTCCCGCTCTCCCCGCGCCCGGACCCGAACGCCGAAATCGCTCAGAGCCCGTATGGTCAGATCCACATAAGGAGCGGATTCCAGTTCCGTGGTCAGGCGGACGACAGACGGGCCGGCGAGAAGAGGCAAGGCAAAACAGAGACCGCTGACAAACTGGGAACTCACGTCGCCGGGCAGAGAAAAATCACCGGCAGTCAAGCGGCCTGACACATGCAGATCCAGTCCGCCGCCGCCGCCCGCTTCCTGCCGCCAGCGGACGCCGCGCGCCCGCAATAGTTCTTCATACGGCGCCAGCGGCCGCAGGCCCAGGCGGCCCCGGCCCGTGAAACGGGCCGCGCGGCCGAGCGCGGGAAAAAGCGGCAGCAAAAACCGCAGGGTGGAACCCGACTCGCCGCAGTCGATCTGGGCCGGAGCGCCCCCGTCCGCGGCCGCCTGCGCCCCGCCCGTCACCGTCCAAAACTCCGGGCCCGGCTCTATGGACGCCCCCAGCGCCCGCAGTCCGGCCGCCGTGGCCAGAATATCATCCGAGGCTTCCATATGACGCAGGCGGCTCGTGCCCGCGGCCAGGGCGGCGCAAATCAGAGCGCGGTGAGCCAGACTTTTGGAGGGCGGGGCCCAGACGGTGCCCGCCAGTGAACTTGGCTGGACGACCAGCTCTTTCATATGTCGCTCCCGTTCGGCAGGAGAAAATGAAAAAACGGCAAGGTCGTTTCATAAACAAAACCTTGCCCTATTTCCTTGAGTAAGACGATGTACAGGGAGGCGCCGATATTTTTTTTATCGTGGCTGATAGAGGAGACCAGCGCCGCTCCGTCCGCGCCTTCCTCCAGCCCGCAGGGGAGATCATACGCGCGCAGCACTTTCCGCAAAGCGGCCGTCGTGCCGGGCGCCGTCATTTCCAGCGCCTCGCTGTGGGCCGTGATCAAGGACATGCCGATAGCCACGGCCTCCCCGTGCGTGTAGCGCTCATAGCGGTAGACGGCTTCCGCCGCGTGTCCGATGGTATGTCCGAAATTAAGTATCATGCGCTCGCCTTTGTCCAGCTCGTCCGCTTCCACGATTTCTTTCTTGATCTGACAGCAGCGCGTGATTATTTTCTCCATATCGCTCCGCATCTCGGCCCGCGTCATCAGTCCGCCGATCAGGCGCCAAAGGCGCGCGTCCTTGACACAGGCCGTCTTGATGACCTCAGCCATCCCGTCGGCGAAGAAGCGGTCCGGGAGAGTGATCAGCGCGTCGGGATCGATAAAAACGGCCGTCGGATGGTAAAAATTTCCAATGAGGTTTTTGCCGCGCGGGTGGTTGACCGCGACTTTACCGCCGATGGAACTGTCTATCTGCGCCAAGAGGGACGTCGGGATCTGCGCGTAAGCGACGCCCCGCATGTAAGTCGAGGCCGCGAAACCGCCCACGTCGCCGATAACGCCGCCGCCAAGCGTCAGGAGCATGTCCCGCCGCGTCAGGCCGAAATCGAGCAGGGCGTCATAAATGACCGGCACATTGGCAAAAGATTTGGTGCGCTCGCCGGCCGGCAGGACTAGAGAGCCGGTGATATAACCGGCCTGTTGCAGGGATTTTTCCACTTTGGCGCCGTAATGGGCGTTGACGTTTTCATCCGTGACGATGAAAATTTTGGAACCGCGGGATAAACGGCGGATCTCCCCGCCGAGACCGGCGAGCAGGCCGCGCCGGATGATGATCGGGTAACTGCGGTCGCCGAGCCGGGTCATTAATTCCGCCATGCCGTCACAACTCCCTTCCGACGGCCTGGGCGATAGGGCGCAGTTCCCCCATCAGGGCCCGGAAGCCGTCCGGCTTGATTGACTGTTGACCGTCGCATAAAGCGCGCGCCGGATCGTTATGCACCTCTATCATCAGACCGTCCGCGCCCACCGCTACGGCCGCCTTGGCCAGATCGGCCACCATCCACCATTTGCCGGCGGCGTGACTGGGATCGACCAGGACGGGCAGGTGGCTCAGTTTTTTCACGGCCAGCACAGCGCTCAAATCGAGGGTGTTGCGGGTGTAGGTCTCAAAGGTCCGGATGCCCCGTTCGCAGAGGACGATCTGGCGGTTGCCGCCGGCCAGCAGGTATTCCGCCGACATGAGCCATTCCTCGACCGTGGCGGCCAGACCGCGTTTCAGCAGCACCGGCTTGGAAATTTTTCCTAATTCTTTCAAAAGATCGAAATTCTGCATATTGCGCGCCCCGACCTGGATGATATCGACGCTGCCCGCGAACAGCTCGATATCGTGCGGGGACATGATCTCCGAAACTATGGGCAGCCCGGTCGCTTGACGCGCCAGGCCCAGCAGGCGCAGCCCGTCATATTTGAGACCCTGAAAAGCGTAGGGAGAAGTGCGCGGTTTGAAAGCGCCGCCGCGCAGGAAGGACGCCCCGGCTTCTTTGACCTCGGCGGCGACGCTGATGATTTGTTCCTCTGTTTCCACCGAACAGGGGCCGGCGACGACGACGATCTTGTTCGCGCCGATGCTCCGCCCGGCGACTTCGACCACGGTCGGCTCCGGATGGAACAGCTTGTTCGCTATTTTGAACGGTTCCGCGACGGACATGACGCGCTCGACGATGCGATTGGCCTCCACCCGGCTGGGGTCGATGCGGGAAGTGTCTCCGACCAGACCCAGGATGGTCAGATCCGTGCCATAGACCGGATCGACGCGCACGCCTTGTTTTTCCAGCATTTCGCTCAATTCCGCCACGGCGGCCGCGGGCGGTTTCGGTTTCAGGATGACGATCATGTTTTCTACCTCGTTTCATACAAAAAAAGAAGCCCTCGTCGAGCTTCCCTTGCAGACAGTTTTAGCGCCGGCGCTAAACGGAAAGACTACACGGGAAAACTCCGTCCGGCAAACAAAAAGCCGGCCCACGGAAAAAAACGCTCAAAGTTAATAAAGCCGAATTGATTTTGCCGCAGGCGCCACTCGTTCATATCGCCGTCCTCCTCGTAATGCCTGATTAGACCTTATCGTAATTATAAAGCCAGCCGCCCCGTCTGTCAATACTTTTTATGGAAAAACCGTTATTCAGAGGCGGTCCCGTGTCCCGTTACAGTTCAGAGGGGCATTTGGTTCCCTGGTATCGGCTTCCAGTCGGCAAGATACCGGCGCTCCCAGATCAACGACAAGATTAAGAATGAAACCGCCAGCGCGGGGTGTTTTAGGTTTACAGTTCTTCAGATTCAGACCCTGCCATAAAATAAATTTTAACATCAGACAGGAGTCTG
>JAISEW010000068.1 GCA_031263945.1 Gracilibacteraceae bacterium
CCAGCGGCTTTTTCCTGCAGTCCATTGATTTTCCCGCCCTTCATACTGATTATTTTATGACATTTATGGGTAATCGACACACCATTCAAGGATATTATATCACTGCCCGGTCATAAAAAACGCAGTATTTTCTATCGCGGAAAAATATTCTTTTGACGTTACTGTTTTAAGCCGGTCGTCTCTCCCCAGCCGTCATTCCGGCTTCATGCCGGAATCCATCTCCCTCTCCATTTGTACACTACTTTGCCGCGCCGAAGGCGTATACCTTGGTTTCCTGGGTAATTTTACCAAAATCTACGCCGGTGGGGTCGTTCCCCGGGGTGAGGACTATGGCTGCTCTGGTCTGGGCGGCGAGGGCCGAGCCGGTCAGGGCGTCCACCAGCGTATTTCCGTCCGCGGTGTAGATATTCGTGTACTCAAACGCCAGGGCGTCGCGGATAGCCTTGTTCGTTTCGTAGCGGGTCGCGCCGTAGAGGCGCGTCGCTCCGGCTATATCGCGCACGAGGGTCGGGCCGCCCAAGATATAGGTCTGACCCGTGGGCGCGGCGTTCAAACCGCCATCTGCGTTCGCGATCTGGATGGCGTAGCCGTTGGCGGCGGCGAATGAGGCCGCGCTGACGGCGTCGGCGACGGCGTTATAGCCGACGACGAACGTGCCTTGCGGGTTGGTCAGTTTGGCGTTAATCAGCGCCGCGGTCTCAAACCTGTTACTTCCTTTCAATATTTCGACCGTGACGCCGGGCAGGGCCGCCCGCAGCGCGGTGATCACATCCTGGCTTATCGCGCCGACGGCGTAGACTTTTTTCGCGCCGAGGCGCTGGATCTCCGCGACTACGGTGGGATCAAGGGCGCCGGTAGTGAGCAGAATAGGGGCGTTTTCCTGGCCGGCCAGCGGGGCGGCGGCTAGGGCGTCGATCAGGTTGTTTTGTCCGCCGGGGGCGAGGATTACCGTCTCGGCGCTCTCCCAGCCTTGACGGGAAATGGCGACGGAGGTGAGTACGCGATCCGCGCCGCTGATATAACTGAGACTGGCCCGGCTGACCGTGACCGGCGCGGCGGGCGGCTGCGCTCCGGCGCCTCCGCCGCCTGTGCCGCCGTTGGGAGTGGGCGCGCCGGCGCTTTCATTCACGTTGCCGCGGACGACGTTTATTTCGCGCATGGTCACAAGTCCCGCCGCGTTTGCCGCGGTCAAGGTGAAGTCCGCGCTGTCCGCGCCGCTGTCCAATGTGCCGGATAAGGAAAATCTGCCGTTTTCATCCGCGATCGCGCCGCCTATCGCCGCGCCGGGGGCTGCCTGACCGGTGACGGTGTAGTTGCCGGTGTTCTTGTAGGCTGTGAACGTGAACGCCCCATTCCCTTCATCGTAATTGTCGGGGAGCAGCAAGGGGGCTGTCGTGTCGGCGTAGACTGTTAAATACTCTGTCGTGGAATCGCCCTGCGCGTTTCGCGCGGTGACGATGAGCGTCCTGCCGGAGTAAGCCGTCAAATTCGTCAGCGTGCCACTCGCAGCAGTTAATTCCGTGCCGTCAAACTCACAGTACGTCACCGTCGCGCCATCTGTGGCCGTCGCCGTCAGCGCCGCGTCTTCGCCCGCAAAGACGTATTTCGAGCCGTTTTCCTCCACGAGAGCGCCGCCGGTCACGCTAAAGGCCAGAGTCGGCGGGTTCGCCGCTGCGATAGTTATCAGGCCTGATTTTTCCTCGGCGCCCTTGCGCGACACGCCGGAAGCCACGTACTTGCCGGTGGCCGCGCCATTTTCTGTTTCCGGTATCAAGTCCGCGTACAGCGGCGCTGCGCCCACGGTATAATTGCCGGTAGGAATGTCGGGGATGTTGTACGCATATCGATCCGGATCGTCTTCGCCGGTCAGAATATCGTATTCCATCAGAGTCGCGCGCTGGCTGCCTTCCGCGTCGGTCGCGCGGCGGCTTACGGGCAGGCCGTTCTCGTCATACACGGCGACATGATAGCCGCTCACGGTCATACCGCTCGGGGCAGTGGCGGGCGCAAAGGAAACGTCTATGCTCTGATTGCCGCCGGAAGCGGCCTGCAGGCCCGGCGTCCAGCTGGCGGCGGCCAGCGTGGTATTGACCACCGCGTAAGGCTCGGCGCAGATTTTGTCGTCCACGTATTCGGTAATAAGGAAGTCTTCCGTCGTTTCGCTGCCCGTCCCATCGACGACAGTGTAGCTCTCCATGCCGCCTTGGCGCAGCGTCACGCGGGGATACCAGTCGCCGCTGCTTGCGATCTCGGCAATATCGTAGGTATCTGTGCCGGAAGTTACGTCGGCTATCTTGATTTGCGTGAGATCCAATGACGCGGATGCTGCCGTGACCGGCGCGTTCTTCACGATCGTCAGCGCCTCCAGCGGCGGGGCGCCGGCATCACTTTTGCGCTCCAGCGCCACATCGTAGTAGTAGTCGTCATTGACGGTCACATTCTCAAATTCCATATTCAGCGTGCTGCCCGAGAGTCCCACCGACTTCACGCCGGGGAGGGTGTTTATGGGTATAAGGCTGCTCTTGAACGGTTTTTGGCTCACGACCTGCCACTCTCCGGGCAGCGTGCCGCCGACGCCGGCGACCGTTTCCGCGCCGCTACCCCCTGAGGTGTTCTTGAAGTCCGCCAGCGACAGCGTCAGCACGCCGTCTATCACGGCGGCGTTGTAGCCAAACTCGGCCTGCGCTGCCGTCACCTCGCCGCTCAGTTCACGAACGGTGAGCGCCTGTCCGCCCGGCTTGTACACCTGCACGTCGGCAAATGTCAGGGTTTCCGAGCCGTAGCCCTCCATTTGCAGCATATAGTCTTGGCCATCACTGGGCACGGTGACGGAGTGGGTGTAGGACGAGAGGCCCGCCTTCACCGTGATGTGGGCGGTGTCCTGAATGATCGCCCTTGACCCCATCCTGCCGCTTGGCACAGGCGCCGCCCCGCCGCGCTCACTGTCGGCGACCGCAGCGCCAAACGCCAGATCGCGGTGTTCGCCTTTGTAGTTCGGGTCGGGCTCAAGCCCCGACGCCTCGGGGTCGGCAAGAAAAGTATTCATCGCCATGAGCTGCATAGAAGCGTCCTCTGATAAAGACTGCGCCGCGTAAGACTTGGTTTTGTTTTTTTGCTTCTCTAATTCCTTTTTCTGCTTCTCTACTTCCTTTTTCAGCCAGTCTGTCAAACCCGAGTAGTATTTCATCAGGTCGACCCTGTCCTCGCCCACCTTCATGCCGAGGAAGCGCTCGGTGGCCACAAACTCAAACTTTTTGAAGCCAAATGGCGCCACGTCTAAATCCA
>JAISEW010000103.1 GCA_031263945.1 Gracilibacteraceae bacterium
ATAAAAGTCACGGCCGCCGGCAAAGGGACTCCTTTGCGCACCAGACCGTAAAAAACCGGGATCGAGGCGCAATCGCAGACGGGCAGACAAAAACCGGCCATGACGGCGGTCGCCATTCCTCCCAGATTCGTTTTGGGGAAACGGCTCTCTATCGCCGCTTGGCTGACAAAAATTTCCACAATGCCGGAGATGAGGACGCCGACGAGCAAAAATGGCGCCGCCTGCAAAATGATCCCCAGGAAAATATTAACTATTCTGTTGACGGGGACTCCAAGCAGCGTCAGACGTCCCGCCGCTATGAGATAAACGGCGCTGAATGCCGCGGCGGCGGCGATGAATATGGGCAGCGGCGGCCATGTTTTGCGCAGCAGCTGCCGGTGATAATCGTCGTATGAGTTTATGCCGTAGGCGCGGACGCCCGGGTTGACCGCGCGCAACAGGCGGCGGATCTTAGCCGCGCCGCCGGCATCCTCATTGCGCAGCAACACGAAATCGCTGCTGGCGATTTGCTCGGGCAGGGCTTTTCCCGTGCGGCCCAGCAGTTTTTCCAGCTCCGCCCCGTCGGCGATATGGACGACGCGCCGGATCTTGCAGCGGTTGTGCAGCAAGGGATGGAGCAGCAGGGCGTGCAAGGCGGAAAACGGGGCGATCCCGTTCCATTCGATCCAGACCTCGTCATAATCGGCTTCGCGCAATTGGCGGCGGATCCGGCGGGCCACGTCTTCCGGCCGCTGTTCTAATTCTCGGAGCGGGAAAAGCAGATTCTGGCGGGAATCGCCCGGCCCGGACAATTCCGTCTCGCCGTTTTCAAATTGAACGACCAAAATCTTGATATTGCGCCAGTCTTCACGGCCGAGCAGACCGTTGAGAAACGAGGTTTTTCCGGCGGACAGGAACCCGGTCAGCACATAAACGGGAGCGATCATGCGCTTTCTCCACCCAATAAGCCAATCAGCTCGTCGCGGTTCAAATCGCGCCCGATAAAAGAGAGCGTTCCGCCTTCCGCTGCGCAGGGCTCTATTTGCCAGTCGCCGGGCAGATATTGCAGGTTCCAGTGCCCGGCCGGGCCGCGCACCACGCCCTTGGCGCGCAGAACGGTCCCGGCCGCGCGGGGCAGGGCGGCGGCCAAAGTCTGTAATTCCAAGCGGGTGAAAGAGCGATCCGTGCGGATATCGACCGCCTCAAAAACATCGCCGGCCGCGTGGCTGTGAGCATGAGCATGAGCGTGAGCGTGGTTTTCGCCGTGGGCGTGGCTGTGTCCGCATTCGCATCTCTCGGGATGGGCGGGCCGCTCCGGCGGGTCAAAACGAAGCAGATCGGCGGCGTTGATTTGGGTCCAGGGCCGGGTCAGAATGTCGGCGCGCGCGCTAAGAGAGCGGGCGAGATCCGCCGCGGTTTCCGCCATTTCCGGATAGGTTTCGGCGCGGGACATCAGGATAGTGTCGGCGCTTTCGATCTGATCCGTGAAAAACTCGCCGAAATTATCGTAATACATACGGCAGCGTTTGACATCCACAACCGTTATTTTTCCGCGCAGCTCGGCGAGAGCCGTGACGGACGGGTCGGCGCAAGCCGCGGCCACATCCGAAAGCTTGCTGACGCCGGAGGGCTCTATCAGCACCGCCTCCGGGCTAAAGCGGTTTAGGAGTTCGCGCAGGGACTTGACAAAGTCTCCGGTGATACTGCAGCATATGCAGCCGGAGTTCAGTTCGGCCACTTCGACCCCGCTTGATTTAAGCAGGGCGGCGTCAATACCGGCCTCGCCGAAGTCGTTTTCCACCAAAACGGTTTTTACCCCGGCCAGCGCCTCCCGCAGCAGTTTCTGGATCAGAGTGGTTTTGCCCGCGCCCAGAAAACCGGAAATTATATATATTTTCGCCGCCATCGGCCGCACCTCCATATTGGGTTTCCATGGTATTTTAACACGGCCCGCCCGACCCGTCAATTGAGGAAAAGCGAAAAACCGGCGGGAGGGCTTGCGGACGGCTAAAATATATGTTATGATGTTGGGCGAAGCTGATAAGCGGGCGTAGCTCAGTGGTAGAGCACTGGCTTCCCAAGCCAGGTGTCGCGGGTTCGAATCCCGTTGCCCGCTCCAGTCGGATGAAATTCGAATGGAAATAAGCGGGCGCTTGATGCCGGAACGTAAGCCAAACGGATAGGGGGTGAAAGAATTGGGCGTGCATCAGAACAGGCAATCGAAGGCGCGTGTCCGCCGGCGCCGGGCGATGGATAAAGTGTTTGCGCCGAATCTTGTGGTGTGTTCGCAATGCCGCAATCTGCGGCTGCAGCACCAGCTCTGTCCGCACTGTGGTTTTTATAAAGGTAAACAGATCATCAAAGTGGGCGAATAAAGGAATGGAAGCTGTTGGGTGGCCCCGGCAGCTTTTTTCTTGAAAGCCCTAAGGGCAAAGGAGTGAGTTATTTGCGTATTGCATTGGACGCGATGGGCGGCGATCACGCGCCGCGGGAGATCGTACTCGGCGGTTTGGCGGCGGCGGCGGCTTATCCGGACACGACGGTGATCCTTGTGGGCCGGGAGGAGGAGATCCTGGCCGCTATGCCCGCTTCTCCGCCCGCGAACGTCGCGGTCACGGCGGCAAGCGAGATGATCGGCATGGACGAGCATCCGGCCAATGCCGTCAGAAGCAAGAAGGATTCTTCTGTCGTGGTGGCGACGCGTCTGGTAAAAGAAGGCCGGGCCGACGCCGTCGTTTCCGCCGGCAGCACGGGCGCGCAGATGGCGGCGGCGCTTCTCGGTTTCGGCCGCGTCAAAGGAGTGGAGCGCCCCGGTATCGGCTCGGTCATCCCCGGCCCGGTCAAAGGCCGTTTTATCGTGGACATCGGCGCTAACGTCGGCGCTTCTCCCGCCCAGCTTTTGCAGTACGGTCTTATGGGCAGTATTTATTCCGAAGCCGTGCTGGGTTTTGCCCGCCCGCGCGTGGCGCTCCTGAATATCGGTTCGGAGGAAGGAAAAGGCAACGCGCTTTCTGTCGCCGCTTATGAATTGTTAAAAAATTCCAGCTTGAATTTTATCGGCAACATAGAGGGGCGGGATTTGTTCAGCGGTCAGGCGGAGGTCGTGGTTTGCGAAGCTTTTGCCGGCAATATCGCCATCAAGACCATGGAAGGCGTGGCGGCGATGATGATGGGGTTTTTAGGCGAGAAACTGGCGGGGCGGCCCGATACGGAGCTGGGCGCGGCGCTGGCTGAACTGAGGGCGGCGACGGATTATGCCGAATACGGCGGCGCGCCGCTGCTGGGCGTCAACGGGCTCAGTATAGTCTGTCACGGCAGTTCCAAGGCGTTGGCTGTGAAAAACGGCGTCCGCGTGGCTCGGGAGTGCGTGGAAGCGGATATAGTGGGTATAATCAGCCGCCGACTGGCGGGCGGGGCATGACGCAGGAGCGGAGCGGCGAGGAAACCGGAGCGGTGAAAGCGCTGGCGCGGCGCGTCGGCGAACTGCTCGGCAAGTCGGCCCTTGATACCGCATGGCTGGACGTTCCGCTCACGCATCCTTCTTACATGTTTGAGGCGGATGCCGCTGAAAACAATCAGCGGTTGGAGTTTCTCGGCGACGCCGTGCTGGATTTTCTGACGGGAGAGTACCTGTATCTGAGTTATCCCGCCAGTCCGGAAGGGGATCTGACCAAGATGCGCGCCGCCGTGGTCAATGAAGCGACGCTGGCGCGCGTGGCCCGGCGCCTGAACCTGGGCGCCGCGCTGAGGCTGGGCCGCGGCGAACTGCATTCCGGCGGCAGGGACCGGGATTCCAATCTGGCCGACGCGCTGGAAGCTTTGATCGGCGCTTTATACTTGCGCTTTGGCCTGGACGGCGCGCGCGCTTTTGTGCGCGCCCTGTTCGTGCCGGAAATCGAGACTTTGCCTGACACTTTCGGTGATAACAAGACCCGCTTGCAGGAAACAGCGCAAATGCTGGGCCGGCGTGTCAGCTATCGCGTGGTGGCGGAACACGGTCCCGATCACTGCAAGGTTTTTTCCGTCGAGGCGCTGGTCGACGGACGGCAGGCCGGCGCCGGCAGCGGGCGCACGAAAAAAGAAGCGGAGCAGCAGGCCGCGGGCGCGGCCTTGCTGCATTGGGATCATCAGGCATGACCGTCGCTTTTTTGAAATCCATTACCATTCAGGGTTTTAAATCTTTTGCCGACCGCCTGCGCATAAACCTGGAAGACGGGATGAGCGTGGTGGTGGGGCCGAACGGCTGCGGCAAAAGCAATATTGCCGACGCCATTCGCTGGGTGCTGGGGGAACAAAGCGCGAAAAATCTGCGCGGCGGCAGGATGGACGACGTGATTTTTGCCGGCAGCCGCACGCGGCGGCCGGTGGGCATGGCCGAAGTCTCGCTGCATTTTGACAACGCGGCCGGTTACTTTCCGCTGCCCTATGAAGAAGTGAGCGTGACGCGCCGCGTTTTTCGCGACGGCGACAGCGAATTTTTTATCAATCGGACGGCTTGCCGCCTGAGAGATATTCAGGAATTGTTCCTCGACACCGGCGCGGGGCGGGAAGGGTTTTCCGTTATCGGGCAGGGGCAGGTGGAGCAGATATTGAATATGAAGGCGGAGGAACGCCGTTTTCTGATTGAGGAAGCCGCCGGCATCAGCAAGTTTCGTCTGCGGAAAAAAGAAGCGCTGAAGAAGCTGGAGGAGACGGAGCTTAATCTGAGCCGCGTCAATGATATTATCGGCGAAGTGGCGGCGCGGCTGGAACCGCTGTCCAGACAGGCGGAGGCGGCCGCGGTCTTTCAGGTCGCGGAGCGGGAACTGCGGGAGCTGGAGATCGGCCGGCTGGCGCGGGCGGGGCGCGAGGCGGAAGAAAAATCAGCGGCGGCGGCGGCGCGGCAAGAGGAGCGGGAGCTCAAACAGGCGGCGGCCGCGGCGGCGGCGGCCGCCGGCGAGACTGCCCGTCTGACGGCCCGGCTGGCGCTGACGGCGGCGGAAGAGGCTCTGAAAGCGCGCCGGGAGGCGATCCACGGGGCGGAAACGGAGTGCCAGTCCCAGGAACACGCCTTGGCCCTGGGAGCGGAGCGCGGCCGCCATTTGTCCGGCGAGCGGGAACGGCTGGCCGGAGAGGCGGACGTCAAACGGGAGCGCAGGGTGGCCCGCCAGGATAAACTGGCAGCTGAACGCGGCCGGGCGGCGGATATTCAGAGAATACTCGCCGCCGGCCGCGTTCAGCAGTCGGCCTGGGAGGCCGACTGGGCCGCCCTGCGCGGAGCGGGGGCTGGACGGAGTGAGAGCCTGAAAGCCGAGATGTTCGGCGCCCAGAGTCAGCAGCTCGCGGCGGGCAATGAATACGCCGACGCCGAACACCGGCTGGCGGCTCTGGAAAAAGAGAAAGCGCTGCGGCTGGAGGAGCGGGAGCGCCGCGAAGCGGAATTGGAGCGTAATGAGACGGAACTGCGCGCTCTGGCGGCGACGGCGGCCGAGTTGACCGCGGCGGCGGCGGCCCTGACCGAACAGGACGGGGCGGCGGCCCGGCAGGCGCGGGAGGAGGAAACCGCCGCCGCGGATCTGGCGGCGGCGGAACGCGAAAACAGCCGCCGTCTGGAGCAGACGCTGGCGCGCGGCAGCGCCTTGCGGCAGCTGGACGAAAACCGCGAGGGCTACCGGCGCGGGGTGCGCAGCATCGTAAGCGCCCTGCGCCGGGGTGAACTGAATGAGGACGGTTTTCTGGGGACGGTGGCGGATAACCTCAGCGTCGATCCCGCGCATGAAGTCGCCGTCAGCACGGCTTTGGGCGGCGCGCTGCAGGATATTATCGTGACGACGGCGGCGCGGGGGCAGGAATATATTGACTGGCTGCGGAAAAAACAGGGCGGGCGGGCGACGTTTTTGCCGCTGGACACTTTGCGGCTGAGCGAAAGCCCGGATGTGGCCCTGTTTAAATCTATCCGGGGATTTATCGGTCTGGCGGCTGATTTGACCGCTTACCCGCCGGCGGCGGACAGGGCCGTGCGCTTTTTGCTGGGGCGGATACTGGTCGCCGAGGATATGGATGCCGCTCTGGCCGTCGCCCGCCGCGCCTCCTTTCGTTTTCGGGTGGTGACGGCGGCCGGCGATCAGGTAAACGTCGGCGGTTCGCTGACCGGCGGCCGGGAAGGGACCGGCGGCGGGGAAGCGCACAACCTTCTGCGCCGCCGGCGGGAAATCGAGGAACTCGACGCGGCGGCGGCGGTTTTGCGGGTAAAGGCGGCGGAACTGGCCGCCCGCCGCCGGGATCTGCTCGCCGCCGCCGAGCGCCGGGCGGCGGAACGGGACGCGCTTGCCGCCCGGCGGCGGGAAGCGGAAAAAAAGAAGGAATTACTGGCGGTCGAGCAGAAACATCATGAGGAACGCCGCGGTTCCCTGCGCGAAAGGCTGAAGCTGATCGACCTGGAATGTCAGGAAGGGCGGGAACAGCGGCTTGAGGCGGAAAACTCCCTGGCCGCTTGCCGTTCGGCTTTGGAGGATTTGCGTCTGCGAGTTTTGGCGCTGCAGGCGGAACAGGCCTCGGCGGAGGAAAGCGCGCGGGAAGCGGCGGAGCGCTCGGAGACGCTGAACGCGCAAATAACGGCGGCCAAAGTGGAAGAAGCCAGACAGGAAGAAGAATTGCGTCAGCTGGAAGCCGGGATCGCGGAGGCGGAAGGGAAAAACAGGCGCGATGAACAGGAAATACTGACCCTCGAACGGCGCATGAAAGATTTAGCGCGGGAGGAAGGCGAGTTGACGGCCGCGGCCGCCCAGACAGCGGAAAAAATTGACATAATAAGGAAAAATTTGGATGAATGGCGGCTGGCGCTGACGGAGCAGAGCACCGAGCGGGAACGGGTCAGCGCCGCGCTGGTCGAAAGCGAGGAACAGACCAGACTGGCGCAGGCGGCTCTGCGGTCGCTGGAGCAGGAAGCGCATCAGGAAGAACTGGCGATCACCCGCGCCCGAACCGAAGCGGAGATGATTTGGGAGACGCTGCAAAATGATTTTGAACTAGACCGAGAGGCGGCGGCGCTGATCGAACTGCCGCCGATGAGCCGCGAACAGGCGCGCCGGCGCGTGGAGGCGCTGAAAGAGCAGATCGCCGGTCTGGGCCCGGTCAACCTGAGCGCTTTAACGGAGTATCCCGCCGCCCAAGAGAGACACGCTTTTTTAGAGGCACAATGCGCGGATCTGACGGCGGCCGGCAATGCCTTGCGTGAATTGGTCGCCCGCTTGGACGCGGATATGACGGTGCGGTTTGACGTCGCTTTTCAGGCGGTCAACGCTTCTTTTGCCCAAGTGTTTCAGGAACTGTTTGAAGGAGGCGAGGCGGAACTCGTGCTGGAAGACCCGGATCGTCTTCTGGAAACCGGCATCCATATCGTGGCGCAGCCGCCGGGCAAAAGAGCGCGGATCCTCTCTCTCCTGTCCGGCGGCGAGAGAGCTTTTACGGCTATCGCTCTGCTGCTGGCCCTGCTGCGCGTAAAACCGGCGCCTTTTTGTTTGCTGGACGAGATCGAATCGGCGCTGGACGAGGCTAATGTCAAACGTTTTGCCAGCTATATCCGCAAACTCTCGGCGGGAACGCAGTTTATCATTATTTCACACCGCCGCGGCACGATGGAGGCGGCCGACAGGCTCTACGGCGTCACAATGGAGGAATCGGGCGTATCCAAACTGCTCACGGTAAATATCGGAAACGGGGATGTAAGTTAAATGGCGGGATTTTTTAACAGGCTGAAAGAAGGTCTGAGCAAGACAAAACAGGGTTTGGTCGGTCAGATCGAGCGCGTGTTTCTCGGCGCGGCCAAAGTGGACGACGCGCTGTATGAGGAATTGGAAGACGCGTTGCTGGGCGCGGATGTCGGAGTTGAAGCGGCGCGGGATCTGGTGGAAAATTTACGCCTGATCGTGAAAGAAAAGCGCTTGAGCGATCCGGCCGCCCTGAAAGAGGAATTGACGGCTTTGATCGCCGCCCGCCTGGGACGGACGGCGCCGCTGCGAGAGGCGGAAGGATTGTCGGTATACCTGATCGTCGGGGTCAACGGGGTCGGCAAGACGACGACGGTGGGAAAGCTGGCCGTTTTGCTGAAAAACGAGGGACGCAAAGTCGTTTTGGCGGCCGCGGACACTTTTCGGGCCGCCGCCGCCGACCAACTGGAGATATGGAGCAAGCGAAGCGGGAGCGATATTATCCGGCAAGCGGAGGGCGCGGATCCGGCGGCCGTCGTTTTTGACGCCATCCGGGCGGCGCGGGCCCGTAAGGCTGACGTTTTGCTCGTGGACACGGCCGGACGTCTGCACAATAAAGTGAATTTGATGAATGAACTGAGTAAAATACGGCGGGTCATAGAGCGGGAGGCGCCGGGCGGCCCGCACGAAGTATTGCTGGTGCTGGACGCGACGACCGGGCAGAACGCTTTGCAGCAGATCAAAGTTTTTCGTGAGGCGACGGCGGTCACGGGCATTGTGCTGACGAAGATAGACGGAACGGCCAAGGGCGGCGTGGTGATCGGCATCCAAAGCGAGGCGGCGGCGCCGGTCAAATTCATCGGCGTAGGCGAGAGCATTGAAGATTTGCAGCCCTTCGACCCGGAAGAATTTGCCAGAGCATTGTTCGCCTGATGATGGAAAATCACGGGGAAGGGGAGAATATGCTGAAAACAATGTATTGGGAAAACGGGGCGTTGATGATCCTGGATCAAACGGCGCTGCCGCTGCGGGAACATTACATCAAGGCCGAATCCTGCGCGCGGGTGGCCGAGGCGATAAAAAAGATGGAAGTGCGCGGGGCGCCCGCGATCGGTCTGGCGGCCGCGTACGGCGTGGCGCTTGGAGCGCTGGCTTTTGCCGGAGCGCCGTCCGGTTGGGACGAACATATGAAAACGGCGGCCCGCGCGCTGGGAGAGACGCGTCCCACCGCCATCAACCTTTTCTGGGCCTTGCGGCGCATGGAAAACAAGCTGCAATCCCTTTACGCCGAATATGACGTGACTGAGCCTTCGCCGGAGACACAGGCGGCGTTCGCCGCCGCCTTGCTGGCGGAAGCGGAGCGGATGGCGGCGGAGGACGAACGCGACAACCGTTTGCTTGGAGCGGCCGGAGCGGCGCTCGTGCCGGAAAACGCCGCCATCCTCACCCATTGCAACGCGGGAGCGCTGGCCACCGGGGCTTATGGGACAGCGCTCGGCGTGGTGCGGGCGGCGTGGGAAGCCGGCAAAAACCCGCGGGTCTTTGCCGACGAGACCAGACCCTGTTTGCAGGGCGCCCGGCTGACGACCTGGGAACTTCAGCGGGACGGCATCCCGGTCACGCTGATCACGGACGGCATGGCGGGCTATTTGATGCAGCAGGGCAAAATCGATATCGTGCTGGTCGGCGCCGACCGCGTCGCGGCCAACGGCGATATAGCGAATAAAATAGGCACATACGCGCTGGCTGTTCTGGCTCAGGCTCACGATATCCCGTTTTACGCGGCCGCGCCGACTTCGACGATCGATTTGCGCGCGGGCGGCGGCGGCGATATTCCGGTGGAGGAACGGGACGGGGACGAGGTGCGCCGTCTGGGCGGCGTCCAAATTGCGCCGCCGGAGGTGAGCGTGTATAACCCGTCATTTGATATAACGCCGGCGAAATACATCACGGGACTCGTAACGGAAAAAGGAGTGCTTTCCCCGCCGAACGCGGCGTCTTTGCTGAAGCTGATTTCATAAAAACTAAATTTCGGTCCCCGCCATCTCCGCCAGAACGCGCTTATATTCAGCGGCGGTAATTTTGCCTGTTCGCAGCAGGTAATCTCCGTAATCCTCGGCGGTGGCCATCCCGGCGGCCGTGATATCGGCGCGGGTGAAAATTTTGCATAAAGTGCGCCATATAATGCGCAGATCGCCGGCAAAAGTGACGCGCTCGATATAACGCAGATCCCAGGCGAATTTATCTTCCCAGGAGATATTGTTGCGCCCGTTGATCTGGGCCAGCCCGGTCAGCCCCGGCGGAGCGCTTTGCCGCCGCATGGTACGCTCGTCGAAAAAAGCCATATCCCGGATGAGCTGCGGACGCGGCCCGACCAGCGACATATCGCCGCGCAGCACGTTCCACAGTTCCGGCAGCTCATCCAGCGACGTGGAGCGCAGGGCGGCGCCAAAGGCGGTGAGACGGCGGTCGTCCGGCAGCAGGGCGCCGTTTGCGTCACGGGCGTCCGTCATGGAGCGGAATTTATAAAGCGGAAAAGGTCTGCCGTTCAAGCCCGGCCGCCGCTGGCAAAAAATAACCGGCGCGCCGAGTTTGCTTCGGACCAGCAAAGCCAGAGCCAGATAAAGCGGCGAAAGAAGAATAAGAGCGCCGCCCGACAACAGGATATCCAAGCCGCGTTTGCCATACTTCCTGTATAATGAGCGCGGCCCGCCAACGGACGCGCGCGCTGATCCCCGCTTTCGCGGCATAAAGTCACCACCCGCTCCGATTATACCTGAAAGACGCGGTGTTGTAAACTCCCGCTGCCTGTGGTATACTTGCGGGAGAAAAGATCATCAAACCGGAGGATCATCATGTGTGTGGCTTTGCCAGGCAAGGTAATTTCAATTGAGGATAATTTCGGTCAGGTGGATTTCGGCGGCGGCCTGCTGCCCGTGAATCTGGGCCTTGTGCGGGCGGAAATCGGGGACTATGTTCTGGTCCATGCCGGCTGCGCCCTGGAAGTCATGCAAAAAGATTTTGCAGAAGATATGATCGCTTTGTTCGCGGACGCGGAGAATGCTTATTATGCCTGAACCGGGCGTTCTGGAGGCTTTGCGCGGTTACGGCGGGCCGGAACTGCGTTTTATGGAAGTGTGCGGCACGCATACGGCCGCTATTTTTCGGCACGGGATCAGAAGCATGATCTCGCCGTCTTTGCGTCTGGTTTCCGGACCGGGCTGCCCCGTGTGCGTAACGCCGGCCGCCTATATTGACCGGGCCGTGGAATTGGCTTTGGAGCCGGGGGTGACGCTGGCCACGTTTGGCGATATGATGAAAGTGCCCGGCAGCCGCGTGTCGCTGGACGAAGCCAAAGGCGAAGGCGCGCGCGTAATGCTCATGTACGCGCCCGGCGAGGCGCTGGCGCAGGCCAGAGCGCACCCGGAGCGTCAGTACGTCGTCGCCGCCGTGGGGTTTGAGACGACGGCGCCGGTGTACGCGCTGGCTTTGGAGCAAATACGCCGGGAGGGTCTCCGCAATGTGCGCCTGCTTACGGCGCTGCGCCGCGTTATCCCTGTTTTGCGCTATGTCTGCGATACGGACAGCGGGATTCACGGTTTTTTGGCGCCGGGGCATGTGAGTACGGTGATCGGCGCGGACGCTTTTCGTCCTCTGGCGCGGCGTTACGGACGCCCCTTCGTCGTCGCGGGCTTCGGCGGCGAAGATATCCTGCGCGCGCTTTACGCGCTCCTGCGTTTAGCCCGGAGCGGCCGGGCGGACGTTTTGAACGCCTATCCCGCTGCCGTCAGACGTGAGGGGAACCCGGCGGCTCTCGGCTGCGTGGAAAAATATTTCACCGCCGGCGCGGCGGAGTGGCGCGGTATGGGAGAAATTCCCAATTCAGGTTATTATCTGCGGGAGGAGTACCGGGAGTATGACGCCGGATCTCGGGCGAGCGGGGCGGGCGCTTCCCCGGAACCGGGCGGCGAGCCGGCCGGCTGCAAATGCGGCGAGGTCATTCTGGGCAGGATCACGCCGCCGGAATGCCCACTTTTTCGCGGCGCCTGCACTCCTTTGCGCGCGCGGGGGCCGTGCATGGTGTCGGCGGAAGGGACCTGCGGCATATGGTATCGGTATGCGCCGCGGCGGGCGGCGGCGGGCGGAGGCGCGGGATGAGGATAACTATGGCGCATGGCGGCGGCGGGCAGGAAACGCGGGAACTGGTGACGGATCTGTTTCAGCGCCGCCTGAACAATGAATTTCTGGCCCGTATGGAGGACGCCGCGGTTTTGCCGCGCCCGGAGCATCCCATCGCCATGTCTACCGACACTTTCGTCGTGACGCCGCCGGAATTTCCGGGCGGGGACATCGGCAAACTCGCTGTTTGCGGTACGGTAAACGATCTGTGGATGAGCGGCGCACGGCCGCTGTATCTCGCCGCCGGTTTTGTTTTGCAGACGGGCCTGGAATCGTCGCTGCTGGAGCGCGTGGTGGATTCCATGGCTGAGGCGGCGCGGGCGGCGGGCGTTAACATTGTGGCCGGCGACACGAAGGTAGTCGAAAACATGGGGGACGATCCGGCGGGACTTTTCATCAACACGGCCGGCATCGGCTGCCGCTGCTGGGAGATCACGCCCGGAGCGGTCAATGCGCGGGCGGGTGACGCCGTCGTTCTGAGCGGGCCGCTGGGGAATCATCAGGCCGCCGTCCTTTCGCGCCGGCTGGGCCTGGTGAACGCAATCACGAGCGATTGCGCCGACCTCGGTCCGCCGGCGGAGGCGCTCTTGTCCGGCGGCGTGCGTTTGCGGGCGCTGCGTGACGTGACGCGCGGCGGGCTGGCGACCGTGCTGAATGAAATAGCGGTCGCGGCGGGCCTGCGGATCGAGGCGGAAGAAAAAGAGATCCCCGTGGATGGGGAAGTGGAGAAATTTTGCGGGCTGCTGGGCCTGGATCCGCTTTATATGGCCAACGAAGGCAAGTTTGTTTGTGTCGTCGCGGCGGCGGACACGGAAAAAACTTTAGCCTTGCTTCGCGCTTTTCCCCTGGGCGCCCGGGCGGCGCGCGTCGGCTGGGTCCAGGCGCCGCCGGCCGCGGACGCGGATCTGCCGGGCGCGGAACCGCCGGTGATCCTGCGCACGGCGCTGGGGGGGCGACGGATCCTTGACGCGCTCTATGGCGAAGGATTGCCGCGGATCTGCTAAAACAGGCCGCCTGACTTTCAGGCGGAGATCGGGAGGGGAACAGGTGATTCGGCTTTATAACACGATGACCCGCCGGAAAGAGGAGTTTGTGCCGCGCGAGCCCGGCAAGGCGGCTATTTACGCTTGCGGCCCCACGGTTTATAATTATTTCCATTTGGGGAACGCGAGAATGCTGGTCGTTTTTGATATGATCCGGCGATACCTGGCCTGGCGGGGATTTGAGGTCAATTATGTCCAAAATTTTACGGATATTGACGATAAGATAATCGCCCGCGCGCGGGAAGAAGGATGCGACACGGAGGCGCTGGCCGCGAAATACATCGAGGCTTATTTTGCCGACGCCGCCGCGCTGCGCGTTCAAAAAGCCGCGGCGCATCCCAAGGCGACGGAGAATATAGCGGAGATGCTGGATATCATCCGCGTACTTATAGAAAAAGGGCTGGCCTACGCGGCGGAGGGGGATGTTTACTACGCCGTTGACCGGTTCGCCGGTTACGGCAAACTTTCCGGGCGAACGCCGGACGATATGACCGCCGGGGCCCGGGTCGACCCGAACCCTCGCAAGCGCGGCCCGATGGATTTTGCCCTGTGGAAAAAAGCGAAAGAAGGGGAGCCGTTCTGGCCGAGTCCATGGGGTGAGGGCCGCCCGGGCTGGCATATCGAGTGTTCCGCCATGGCGCTCAAATATCTGGGTCCGTCGTTTGATATCCACGGCGGCGGCGGCGACCTTATTTTTCCTCATCATGAAAACGAAATAGCGCAGACGGAGGGCTATCTGGACGGGAAAGCCATGGCGCGTTACTGGATGCATAACGCTTTTATCACAGTCGATCAGGAGAAAATGTCCAAGTCGGAAGGGAATTTTTTCCTGGTGCGGGATCTGCTGAAAAAATGGAGCGGCGACGTCGTGCGTTTTTATTTGCTGGGGACCCATTACCGCAGCCCGCTTGATTTTGACGAGGAAAAACTGGTCATGGCGGCTAAGGGGCTGGAACGCCTGAAAACAGCCTGGCGGCTGGCGGAGGAAGCCGCTCTCCGGCCGGTGGCGGCGAAGACGGAGCTGAGCGCGGCGGCGGGGCCATCGTTTGGCGAGGCGGCAGCGGCGGCGCGGCGGGCGTTTACCGAGGCGATGGATGATGATTTTAACTCCGCTCAGGCCTACGCCGCGCTGTTTGATTTGGCGCGCGATATCAACACGGCGGTGGCGGCGGGAGACGCTCACCCGGCGGCGCTGCGGGAAGCGGCGGCCGCGCTGCGCGAGCTGGCGGCGGTTTTAGGACTGGTCATAGCGCCGGAGGAGGCGGCGAGGGCGGACGGAGAAAAATTCGCGGCCCTCATGGCCCTGATCATCGATATCCGCGCCGCGGCCCGGGCCAAAAAAGATTGGCCGACGGCGGATATGATCCGGGATCGTTTGAAGGAGGCCGGGCTGGTGATCGAGGACACGCCTCAGGGCGCGCGCTGGTATCCGGCCCCGTGAATGAGGATGGCGCTGGGTGGCGCGGTTACAATGTTTTGGCGCTGGCCTGGCTGGGCGACGCCGTTTTTGAGTTATGGGTGCGCGAACGCTTGCTGACGGGCGGCGCCGCGGCCAAGGCTGACGAACTGCATACGCGGGCCGTGGCGCTTGTGCAGGCCAAAAATCAGGCGGAGCTGATCCTGCGCCTGCAGCCGCTTTTAACGGAAGAAGAAGCGTATGTGTACCGGCTCGGGCGCAATGCCGGCGGCCGGCGCCCGCAAGGCGCGGATCTTCTCACGTATCGGCGCGCGACGGCGCTGGAGGTTTTGGTCGGCTATTGGCATGTCACCGGGCAGAAGACCCGGTTGGAGGAGATGCTGGAGAATATGGCATGGAAGTAAATTTGATTTCATATACGCCGGAACCGGAAAAGGTCGTGGCCGCCGCCGCCCGGCTCTGTTATTCCTCCGCGGCCGTGCCGGAACTGCTGGAGGGGCTCGGCCCGGATGAAACCGCCCGGCTGGTAAAAAAGCTGTATGAGATGGGGCATTTGTCAACATTTGAGCACGTCAGTTTTCAGTTTTCCGTGGACGGGGTTTCCCGCGCGTTATCGCATCAGCTGGTGCGGCACCGAATTGCCAGTTATTCCCAAAGATCGCAGCGTTATGTGCGGGAAACAGGGTTTCGTTATGTGGCGCCGCCTTCCGTGCGGGAAAAACCGGAAGCACTTAGGAGATTTCAGGCGGCGATGGAGTATTTGCAGGCGGGTTACGCGGCGCTGCTGGCGGAAGTGCCGGCGGAGGACGCGCGCTATATTCTGCCCAACGCCTGTGTGACTTCTTTGCTGGTGACTATGAACGCGCGGGCGCTGCTCCATTTTTTTGAGCTGCGTACCTGCATCCGGGCGCAGTGGGAGATCCGGGAAATGGCCTGCCAAATGTTGGAGATAGCGCGCGAGGTCGCTCCGGCGCTGTTTCAGTCGGCCGGTCCCGCCTGCGAATCGAAGGGATTTTGTCCGGAAGGCGAGTTGAGCTGTAAAAAAAATGGCACAAAACACCGATAAAGATATACTGTGCGGACGCAACGCGGTGCTGGAACTTCTGCGTTCCGGGCGGGAGATCCATAAACTGTGGCTGAAAAGCGGGAGCGGGCGGAATAATGATATTCGCCGGGTGGCGGCGGAGCGGGGCATTCCCGTGCAAAACGCGGATGAAGCGGCTCTGTCCCGGCTGACCGGCGCCGCTCGTCACCAGGGTGTGGCGGCTTGGACCGCCGCCTTGGAATACGCGGATGTTGACGATATTTTAGCCGCCGCGGCCGCCGGGGGAGAAGAGGCGTTTATCGTCGCGCTGGATGAGGTGGAAGACCCGCAGAATCTGGGAGCGATCTTGCGCAGCGCCGAAGGGATGGGAGTGCATGGCGTACTCATTCCCAAACGCCGCAGCGCGGGCCTGACGGCGGCTGTGGCCCGGGCCGCCGCCGGAGCGATGGAATATGTGCCGGTGGCGCGGGTGGGCAATATGGCGCGGACTTTGGCGCTTTTGAAGGAACAGGGCTTATGGATCACCGGAGCGGAACAGGACGGTGCGCCGATCGCCGGCGCCGATCTGACCGGCCCCCGCGCGCTGGTGCTGGGCGGGGAGGATAAAGGCCTGGGGCATACAGTCCGCGCCGCCTGTGACGAAATAGTGTCGCTGCCGCTGCTGGGGCGCGTATCGTCTTATAACGTCAGCGCCGCCGCCGCTATTTTCATGTATGAGACCCGCAGGCAAAGAATGGCCGCCGCGAAGCGGGATGGGTCGCCGTTGATTTAGATTTTTGAAAAAATTCCGATTTTCTTACCATGCGCTAAGTGTTTTTCTTTCTCGCCTTTGTTATGATAAAGCGGTAATCAGCCAAATCATGCGGGAGGTGAAGCAATGGGGGTGTTTCTGATGTTTATCGCTGGGATGATCTTCCTGGCCGGTGTTCTCTTTGTTCGACCCAAGGTCAAAACCAAGACTG
>JAISEW010000123.1 GCA_031263945.1 Gracilibacteraceae bacterium
GGCCACTCCGTCCGGGCCGGCGCCGTGCTGGCCGCCGCGGCCAAGGGCGGCCGCCCCAGCACGGCCCCGGCCTCGATCACCGCGCCGGCGCCGACGGTCACGCCGGGGTATATGACCACCCGGGGCGCGAGCCGCGCCCCCGCTTCCACTCGCGCCCCGGCCTCCGCCACCGTGTACGGCCCCAGGACCGCGTCCGGGCCGACCCAGACGTCCGCCCCCAGCACGCAGCCCGCGCCGAGCCGCGCGCCGGGCAGCACGCGCGCCCGCGCCCCGATAACGCAAAAAGGCCCCAGCTGAGCCGCCGGATCCACCGCCGCGTCCGCGGCGACGACCGGCTGCCCGCGCTCCACGCTCATTCCTCCGCCGGCAGCGTCACCGGCTGCCCCGTTTCCGCCGAGCGGTAGATCCCCAGCACGATATCCGCCGCCTTGCGCCCTTCCTCACCCGGCACGGCCGGCGGCCGGTCGTCCCGGACCGCCGCGGCCATATCCGCGAAAAGGGCCGTATGGCCAAACCCGTATATATTGGGCGGCTCCGCTTCCCGGCCCGCCAACATCGCCTCGCGTTCCGCGGCGCCGCCATCGCCTGCGAACTCCCAGACTTCGACCCGGTTGACGGCCACGCCGCCGAGGATCACGCTGCCCGTCTCGCCGAACACGTTCAGCGTTTCTTCAATATTATGGGGGTAAATCGTGGCCGCGGCTTCGATCACGCCGAGCGCCCCGCCGCGGAAACGCAGGACGGCCACGGCCACGTCTTCTTCCTCGATCGGGCGCAAAGCGGTCCTTTTATAGCCAAAAACGGATTCGACCTCGCCCAGCATCCATTGCAGCAAATCAATAGCGTGGATGGACTGGTTCATCAGCACTCCCCCGTCCTGCGCTTTCGTCCCTCGCCACGGGGCCTGGGCGTAATATTCCTCGCCGCGCTGCCAGCGCACCGTCGCCTGCCCGTGGGTCAGTTTGCCGAAACGCCCGGCTTCCAGCGCGGTGCGCAAAGCCCGCACCGGCGGGTTGAAGCGGTTCTGATGGATAACGCCCAGCTTCACGCCCGCCATGCGGCAAATACTGATCATGCGCGTCATATCCGCCGACCGCATGGCCATCGGTTTTTCCACCAGCACATGCTTGCCGGCCTTGGCGGCGGCGACGGCGATTTCCGCGTGCGTGCCGCTCGGCGTCGCTATGGTCACGATATCGACGTCGGAACGTTTCAGCAATTCCTCATAATTGTAATATCCCCGCGCTCCGTGCGTGACGGCGCTCCGGTCGGCGCGCTCCAGCACCACGTCGCAGACGGCCGTCAGTTCCGCCTCCGGCAGAGCGGCGATCGCCTCAAAATGTTTGGCGGCGATGCGGCCGCAGCCGATAACGCCAAACCCCAATTTTTCTTTGCTCATTCACTTTCTCCTAAAAAACCCCGCAGAGCCGCCAGACGCGGGTCGGTTTCCTCCCGGCGGCAGGCACATTCTCCCGCGTTCAGATCCGCGCCGCAGGAGGGGCAAAGGCCGCGGCAGTCCGGGCGGCAGACAAAACGCATCGGCAAATGCAGGAGAAAAAACTCGCGCAGCCGGTCGTCAAGCTCCACTTCGTCTTTGGCAAAAAACAGCGCCGTCTCCAGCTGTTCCCGCTCCGCTCCGGCGGCGTATTCCGCCGGCGTCCACTCGTCCTCAAAACTGAAACTGATCGGCTGGACCGTCTCCGCCAGACAGAGGTCGCAAACCACCCGGAGTTCCGCCGTCACCCGCGCCCCGACGCTGAAAGAGTGCCCGGCGCTTTGCACTTCAGCCTCCAGAGTGACGGGCGAGTGTAAAAAACAGCCGTCCCGCTCCAGCCAGCCGGCGGGGAATTCCTGCGTCAAAGCGAATACGGCGGCGCCGCCGGGCTGGTTTTTCAACTCGCTCAGATCTATCTTCATCGGGAAACTATTTCATGCGTATCCATGGCGATCATCAGTTCTTCGTTGGTAGGAATTACCAATATTTTACAGGTAGAGTCGGCGGTGGAAATATCCGCGTCTTTTCCCCGCGTGGCCTCGTTGCGCCCGTCGTCCAGGCGCGCGCCGAGAAATTCCAGCCCCCGGCAGACGTCCCGGCGCATCCTGGGGGAGTTTTCCCCCAGGCCCGCCGTAAAAGCGATGATATCCGCCCCGCCCATCGCCGCCGCGTAAGAGCCGATGTATTTTTTTACATGATAGGCAAAAATATCCAAGGCCAGCTGAGCGCGCGCATTGCCGTCATTCGCCGCTTTTTCCAGGTCGCGGAAATCGCTGCTCACCCCGGAAATGCCGAGAACACCGCTCTCTTTATTCAGATAATCGTTGACCTTTCGCTCCGGGATCTTCGCTTTTTCGACGATATAGGAAACGATGGTCGGATCCAGGTCGCCGGAGCGGGTGCCCATGACCAGCCCCTCCAAAGGCGTCAGGCCCATCGAGGTGTCGACGCATTTGCCATACCGCACCGCGGCCAGCGAGGAACCGTTCCCGAGGTGGCAGCTGATCAGCTTCACTTCCGCCGCCTTCCGCCCCAAAAAAGCCGGAGCCTGCAAGGCGATGAATTTGTGCGACGTGCCGTGAAAACCGTAGCGGCGGATGCCGTATTTTTCATACAGCTCATAGGGAAGCCCGTAGATGTAGGCTTCCGGCGGCATGGTCTGGTGAAAGGAGGTGTCAAAGACGGCGACCTGCGGCGTGCCGGGCATCAGCTTTTCACAGGCGTTGATGCCGGCCAGGTTAGCCGGGTTGTGCAGCGGGCCGAGAGCGAAACACTCATGGATGATCTCCTTGACTTCGGCCGTGATGAGCATGGAGCCGATCGCTTTTTGCCCTCCGTGCAGAACGCGGTGGCCGACGGCGTCGATCTCGCGGAGCGAAGTCACCACGCCGTAGTCCGGATGCAGCAGGGCGTCGATCACTATTTGCACCGCGTCGCCGTGATTCTGCGCTTCGCAGGCGATCTCCGTCTTGTCCCGGCCTTCCCGCGTGTGGGTCAGAGACGAGCCGGTGAGACCGATGCGGTCGACCAATCCTTTGGCCAGCACCGTTTTGGCCGTCATCTCGAATACCTGGTATTTCAAAGACGAGCTGCCGCAATTCACCACGAGGATTTTCATCAAACTTCCAACTCCTTTTCCAAAATCAATCAGCCCTGGGCCTGCGAGGTCAGCTCTCCCCGGTTGCCCTGCACCTGCCGCAGCATCAGGCTCAAATTTTCTTCCAGTCTTTGCAGCACCTCGTTGGTATAAACAAGGGCGCTCCGTTTCATTTCCAGATAATAATGCTCGGCCTGCCGCACCATCTCCTCAGCCTGCAGCCTTCCCTGGCGCGCGATCTCATCCTCGTCCAGGAGACGGTCCGCCTCTTTTTGCGCCTGCTCCAGGATCGCCCGGGCCTTGTCGCGCGCGTCGGTCAAAATCCTTTCCTGATCCTCGATGATGATGCGGGCGTGTTTTACTTCCTCCGGCATGGACCGGCGCAGTTCCTCCAATATGTTCAGAAACGTTTCCGGATCAATCAGGACCTTATTAAAACCCGGAATTCTTGTGCCGCGGTCAATTAATTCATCCAATTGCTCCGTCAAACTGTCGATGCGATCCCCCAACAGATTTTCCAACAACAACCCTCCCTCAGACGATTCTTTGAAAAAACCAGAGTCTGGCGCCGCCGTAGCGTTTCACGGCGCGGAGTTCCAGCGGCGGGCAGGGACCCAGCGTCGCCTCCGCTTCTGTTTCCGCCACCGCCACCCCATTATATTGTAACAGAGAAATGTTTTTTAGCAAGTCCAATGTTTGCGCGGCCAATCCTTGCCGGTAAGGCGGGTCCAGGAAAATAAGGTCGAACCGTTCCTCCGTGCCCGCGGCCAGAAAAAGCAGAGCGTCTGTCTGTAAAATTTGGGCATCGGCGTGCAGGCGGTCGCGGTTAGCCCGCAGCACTCGCGCGGCCTCCCGGTCTTTTTCCACCAAGAGCGCCCGCGCCGCGCCGCGGGACAGGGCTTCCCAGGCCAGGGCCCCGCTGCCGGCAAAGAGGTCCAGCACGGAAGCCCCGGCGACCCGCGCGCCCAGAACGCTGAAAAGCGCCTCTTTTACTTTGGCGGAGGTAGGCCGCGTCAGATCGCCGGGCAAAGTCTGGAGGCGCCGGCCTTTCCAGGCGCCGCCCGTTACGCGCGTCATGACCGCCGGCCGCCCTTCGCCGCGTTTTCCATCAAATGGGCGCCAAAAAAGGGTTGTACCGTTTTTCCCAGCCGATCGTCGTTTCCTCCATGTGGCCGGGATAGACCAGCGTCTCCTCCTCCAGCGGAAAAAGCCGCTCGCGGATGGACTGAAGGAGCAGCCGCGCGTCGCCGCCGGGAAAATCCGAGCGCCCGACGGAGGCGCGGAACAAGGTGTCGCCGCTGAAAAGAACGCCGTGCCCGTAGAGGCAGATCCCGCCCGGCGAATGTCCGGGCGTGTGCAGGACGCGCAGACTCAAAGCGCCGGCGCTGACCGTGTCGCCGTCGGCCAGCAGTCTTTCCGCCGCGCGGAGGCGCCCGTCCCGGCCGAAGAGAAGGGAAAGATTAAGCCCCGGGTCGAGCAGCATCCCGGCGTCGGCGGCGTGGATCGCCGCCGGGGCGTTCAGGGCGTCGCGCGTTTTATCCAAAGCGGCGATATGGTCATAATGCCCGTGCGTCAAAACGATCTGTTCCACCTTGACGCCCTCCGCCGCCACCTGAGCCAGAATGCCCGGGGCATTGGAGCCGGGATCAATCAGTATGCCGCTGCCGGACGCCCGATCCCAGAACAGATAGCAATTCGCGCCAAACCCGGAGGCGGGCAGTAACCGAAGTCCGTATGAGTCCGGCATGAGAGCCCTCCCGTTTTCCGTATTTGTTTTCCGTGAACAGTATACCATAATAAAGCCCGGAAGTTAAATTTTTTCACTCAGCCGTTGCAATATCCGGGCAATCGTGTTACGGTGATTATCATAGAAACTCAAATTCGGGGGGATCGGCGATGAAGGATGTGTTTATAACAAGAATTCATATTGACAAGCTCAGGCATCTGCGGGATATCGATATTGCGCTGTCTGACGTCCGGCGCCGGCATCTCATTTTGACGGGCAGGAACGGCAGCGGCAAAACCAGCTTGCTGGAAGAGCTGAGGGAT
>JAISEW010000136.1 GCA_031263945.1 Gracilibacteraceae bacterium
CGCCTTGAGCCTCGCCATCAGGGCATATCGCTTGTCTCGTATTATATCCGCTACAGTGTTTTTTTCTTCCGGACGAACGGTCTTTTCATATTCGATCGTCCACTGCTCAAGCTCGGTCATGTAGGCGCTATGCCGTTCCCGCTCGGCTCGCTCGGCGTCTAACTGCTGTTGGCGCGTTTCCATCTTTTGTTCCAGCGCCGCCATCATGTTCTCATATTGCCGGACCGCCTGCCTCGTGGTCTGCGGCAGGGCGCCTTTTTGTTCGCCGCTCAGCCGGGCCAAAATGGGCAGCCGCATCATCTGCCCGCCTACGGCTGTGCCCACGGCTCTGACATCTCCGGGCGCCTGGAATTTGTCCTCGTTGGCGGCCAGAGGCGCCGGATTTCCGCCCACCCGGTTGATCAGATTATTGACGACAAACGATAATCTGTCCCCCAAGCTGCCAAAATACTCGACGCCGCTCAGCGTGTCGCACATGGCGCTCAGATAATCCAAAGACTCGTTGCTGCTTAGGTAAGCGCTGAACATGTCCAGCATCTTCGCGCTGATCTCATCGAAGCCTTCGCCGTAAGCATATTTGGCGCCGGCGGCAGTCGCTCCGTCGGCATTTTGGATCCTTTCTTTGACCGACGCGAAGTCCACTCCATTTTCTTCCATTTGGCTGAACAGGGCGGCAAGATCGCCCCCATACCCATCCAGAAGATTTGCGCGGAAGGCTTTTTCGGCATTGTTTGCCGGCCCGTTGCCGCGCAGGTTAAGCGCCAGGAAAACCCTGGCCTGTACGTCGCTCTCCTTGATCCTTCCCGCTTCTAATTCGACAAGGGCCTCGCGGTAAGCAAGGTTGGCGCGCTCCACCGCGCCGGGCTCGCCGTTCGCTTGCTGCTCAAGGAATACATGCCTGAGCGCTTGCAGCGAAGCATCGCCGCCTGCAGCGCCCATCCTGACTTCGGGCAGCGGCGTCTCGCTGATACGCCGCCCCATCTCCGCCATAACGGTGTTTTCGCCGACGCCGAGCTGAGTCATTGTGACGCGCGCGTCCTGTTCAAGCGGCTTGCCCTCCATGAAGAAGGCGATGGCGCGACTCATTTGGTCGATCTGGGAGCGATATATCTTCGCTTTCTCGTTCAGCTCTTCCTGCTCGGCGACGATCTCGCGCAGCATAAGCCGGTTTTCCGGCGTAAGCAGGTTCGGCTGCCGGACCCGCAGATCGTCGGCGAGAGCCTGCAAGGCCCTTATCTCCAGCGCCGCATCCCCCAGCGCGTCAATGCCCTGGCGCAATTCGCCGTACAGCATGTCCACCGTGTCTTTGTTTCGGGCGTATTCGCCGGGCCGGCTCTCGATCATCGACCGGTTTTTGGCCAGCATTTCGGCGGAATCACCGGTCACAACGCCGGTCAGGCCAAAGCCGCTCAGGCTCTCGTCTTCCTGAACAGCCGTTTTCATCTCATCGGAGTCGCGCGTAAGCTCCGTCCGTTTTTCCGCAATTCTGTCCTGCACCATACGCTTGCCGATGGCGCGCTCCTGTTCGGCCGTATTTGCCCGCGCCTGTTCAAAAATCCCGCGGGACGGTTCTAGCATCGCTTTTGCATCGGACACGACATCGGACCTGGTGATGTATTGCGCCGAATTATAGTCCAGTCCTTTTGCGAAAAAGGTGTTCGCCATCAAAACCCCCACCTGAGCGCCCATGCCTAACACCCGCGCCTCGATCAAATCGCGTCTTTCCTGGCTGAGGCCGGCAAAGAACGACGCGTTGACCGGGTCTCTGTACACATTGGAAAAATATGTCATTCTGTCAGCCAATATTTTCATCTCGGCCGCGTGCTGTTCTATATAGGCGTCGGTGAACATGTCCGGCGTAAAATCGACGGTCAGCATTTCCTCCGTCATGCGCTCCAGATGCGGTCTGCGGCGCACAGGGTCTTTGGAAATATAATCATCCAAAAACGCTTGATCCTGAGTCATGCGCCGCTGCTGTTCGGCGTCCGCCGGGCGGCCCTTCTTGTCCTTCCTGTAGCCCTGCGAGAATACCTTCAGCACCCGGTCGTCCACTTTGGCGGCCGCGGCGCGGTCTTTAACCTGTCCGCCCAGCGAGTTTCTCTGCTCCTCATCAACCTGCTTAAACGCCTCTACGGCCGCATAGGAAACATGATCCGCGGCGGGATTATGCTTTTGGGCCTCCTTGGCGCGCCGCTCCCGCTCTTTGCGCTCCTTGCGCGTTTCCCGGGCGGGCGCCTGCACCTGCTGCGGCTGCCCCGGAGCGGCTTCGGCGGCGTTTCCCTCGGGGACGGTCCGCTGCACGGCGGTCTGCAGCTGTTCATTTCTAAGCTGCTCCCGCTGGATCATCCGCTCGCCCGCCGCCCGCCGCATTTCCTGCGGCGCCAGGCCATCCTGCGCCTCCCAAGGCCGATGAGCGGTCAGCTGTTCGCGGATCGTCATTTCCTCGGTCCGTATCTCCTGTGACGCGTTCACGGGCCGCTGAAGCGTCAATCCATCTGTGTCCGCCATTGTAAATCCTCCCTTTGAGAACAGGAAATCCCATTTGCGACTCTCTCCGTTACGCCCCCTGTTTGCGGTAGTAGGACCGCGAAACCGGACGCGCGTCGGGTATAATTCCGCGGATAATGCGGGCGGCAATGTCACTGACCGCCTGCGCCGCCATTTCCGTTTCGGACGGAAACTTGCTCATAGCCAGGCTGAACGCGCCGCGCAGCATGGCCGGCATGGACATGGGGCCCGCCCCGGCCCAGGCGCTGCCGATGGTGAGCCGGCCGCCAACCGAACGGTCGAAAGCCAAAAACGCGGTCACATTTTTGTCCTGCAGCACCGCCACGCTTATATCCCGGTCGATCCCGGCGCTGATCAATGTCGCCTCGGACATGGGAACGCCCAATTCCTTGGCCCGGGAATCCGCCTGGGCCAGATATATGTTCGGTATCTGTGAAAAAGCGCGAATATTCGCGCTGACAGCAGCATCGCCGGCAAACAGGGGAGACGCCGCCGCCTGACCCAAGGTGAAAAGATAGACGTCCTGGCCCCGCCGGTCTATCGGCGCAAAACCCATTCGTGCAAAAAACGGCGCCAGAGCGTCGTGTTCCGGTTCGGTGACGGCATAGTCCGCGCGCATGGCGCCCGCGCCCGGCAGGCCGTGCAATATATCCGCCAGCGCGTCCAGCATCAGCCTGCCGCCGCCCTTACGGCGGTGATCCGGCGCCATATACAGCGACACGATCTGAAAACAGCCGTCCTCCAAGAAACCGGCCAGCGCGCCGCACGCCAGACGTCCTTCGGCTACGCCGACAGCCGTCAAGGCTTCCCCCTGTTCGATGGCCCGCGCCGCCCGCGGTAACAGCAGGCTGCGGTAAGCAGAGAGGTTATTCGCTGAGATATATCCGAGTTCCATACGGCAAGCTGCACCTCCTCGCATAATATTCATTTTACAGAAATTCGGCGTATATGCAAGCTATTTTTTACGCAGGGATCCGGAGGAATTAAAGGTCAGTAAGTATATATTGAATTGGCCGCCGTCATTCCGCCGGCTCAAAGCCGATCCCGTAATCCCGCGCGAAGCTGGCGGCGCGGGAGTTTTCGCTGCCGCGGATCACCAGGTTTTCACAGTCGTAAAAGGCGCCGATCCCGATGCTCGTCACGTTGGGCGGAATGGTGATGTTTGCCAAATTTTTACAATTACTGAACGCGCCATACCCGATTGACGTCACACTGTCCGGGATAGTGACGTCCGTCAGATTTTCGCAATATTCAAACGCATCGTCGCCGATACGCGTCACATTGCCTGAAATGGTGATATCCGTCAAGTTATCGCAGCCGGAAAACGCGCCGTTTCCGATACGCGTCACGCCGCCGGGGATAACGTACACGGAACTTTCTTTGCCCTGCGGGTAGCAAATCAGCGTTTTCATATCTTTGTCAAAAAGCACGCCGTCCCGGCTGGCATAACCGGCGTTCCCCTCAGCCACGACTATTTCCCGCAGCCGCTCGTCATTATAGAACACGCCGCTGCCAATGCTTGTGACGCCGGCCGGAACGGCGACGTTTGTCAGCCGGCCGCAATATTCAAACGCGCCGCTCCTGATCACCGTCACACTGCTTGGAATGGCAATATTTACCAGGCGGTTGCATTGGGCAAACGCCCGGATCCCGATACTCGTCACGCCTTCCGGGATGGTAACGTCTGTCAATCCTGCGCAGAAACTAAACACGCTGTCCCCGATCGCCGTCACTCCGCTCGGAATGGTGATCTCCGCCAAACTGCCGCAATACATAAACGCCATGTCCCCGACCTCTGTGACGCCGTCGGGGATGGAGACGCTTCTAAGGCCGCTGCAGCCGGAAAACGCGCTCTCGCCGATACTCGTCGCGCCGGCCGGGATAGTTATATCCCTCAGCCGGCCGCAGCCGGAAAACGCGTGATCACTGATATTCACAGCGCTTGGCATGGTGATATTTGTCAAATTGACGCAATCAGCAAACGCGCCCTCCCCAAAAGCGGTCACGTTGTCCGGGATGACCATATCCGTAAGGCGCCAGCAACTCTCAAACGCGTACTCCCCGATCGTCGTCACGCGCCTTGGGACGGCGATCTCCCGGAGATAGGCGCAGCGGCTGAACGCCCGGTTTCCGACCGCCGTCACGCTGCCGGGGATAGTGTAGACGG
>JAISEW010000140.1 GCA_031263945.1 Gracilibacteraceae bacterium
CGAATCGTTTTCGGTCGCCTCTGTACCTGATATGCCCATGATGCCAAATATTCAAACCCAAATTGCCGGCAGCTACTCGCTTAAAGCTCACTTTAAAAGCGCGACAAAAAACAATGAATCACACTTTCTCCTGACGCCCGCTGGGATAACGCTCGCGCAGCAGAAGCCGGCCTCGGCCAAGACGGTTTTCACGCAATACCTTGGAGCAAAGACCTACGTCAACCCCACATTTATTGCAGAATTGTTTGGCAAACTCGCTCTTAAAGGCGAATCGGCAAGATGCGTTGAAGCTTTGCAAATGCTCGACTCTCGCATAAAAGCTCTTTCCACAATAACAATTGGCGGGGTCAGCGGAGTGTTCGCCGACATTGGCCTGCCGTCACTGCTGTCCGTCAATATGCTCGGGGATGGAATGAACAAACTCCTGCAAATAGCGCTTACTATGCTTGCAAACCCCGGAAGTATCCTGCTGGTCGATGAGATTGAGAACGGTTTTCATTATTCGTTCTATCCCAAACTTTGGGAGATGATCGGCAAACTCGCCGAGGAGACCGGTTGCCAAGTCATTGCTACCACCCACAGCTATGAATGCATCAGCGGCGCGGCTATTCTGGCGAAAGCCCATACGGAACTGTTCAGATTTGTTCGTCTTGACCATACGGCATCAGGCGTCGCGGCGAAGAACTTTGAAAACGACTCTTTTGAATACGCTATCGATAGCGGTATGGAGGTGCGATGACAGCGGCTGAATTAGGCGCGTTTTCGCGTGAACATAAAAATAAACTGTATACATATTTATCGCTGACCGATGAGTATGTAGGGTTGAAAATCGGAGAGTCAGCAAGGGCAGAGGCATTTGATTTTGCCGCAAATAACCTTTCGCCGCTAAAAGGTCTGCTGGACGCGGTTAGCAATCGGCGCGTTTGATCATAAGAATTCGCAGCGCAACGGCTGAATACATCACATTTATCGCTGCCAAGAGCGACAACGAGCAGGAGCCACGGGCGGATTGCCATCCGCCCCTACGGTGGAAATCCCTGCGGCGATTGGGACGCTTCTGGGACAAGGCCCATATGGCACAGACTTAACCAAATTATGGAGATCAAGCTCTGTGTGAAACCTTTATTTTTTCTGAAAACTGTTGACATCCCCTATATTATTATGATATCATGATGATATCATAATAATAAAAAGTTAGGGGAGGAAATCAACATGACTGACAGAAAAAACGAAACGCATGACGCGGAGAAAAAGGCGGCGGCGGCGAATGGTATGGCGGTGATGCTGCTCAATATCGCTCTGCTGGCCGCTTCGATAGCCGGTTTCGTTTTCGCGATCTCCATGCTGGTCGGCAGCCACTCGCCGGCGGGGGCGCTGATTCTCATGCTCGTCTGCGGGCTGTATTGGGTGGTGTCCATCGCCTTGTTTTGCGGGCTTAAAGTGCTGAAGCCGAATGAAGCGTATGTGTTTACTTTGTTTGGCGTATACTACGGCACTCTGCGGGGGCCGGGATTTTTCTTCGTCAATCCGTTCGTGTCGGCCACCGCGCCGGAGCGGCATGTGCCGGAGGCGGAGATAAGCGCGGCCAAATCCGAGGTCAAACTGAATATGCAATCAGGTTCACGGAAAAAAATCTCCCTCAAAGCCATGACGTTAAGCAACGAAAAGCAAAAGATCAACGATATGCTCGGCAACCCGATCGAAATCGGCATCGTCGTGATTTGGCGCGTCGTCAACACGGCCCGCGCCGTGTTCAACGTGGACGATTATCCGGAATTTCTTTCCATGCAGTGCGATTCGGCTTTGCGCGGGATCGTGCGCATGTACCCCTACGACAATCAGGACATGGAAGACGAGACGTCTTTGCGCGGCAGCAGCGAGGTGATCTCCACCCGCTTGCGGGAGGCCATCCAGGCCAAAGTCGACGCGGCCGGGCTGGAAATCACGGAAGCGCGCATAACCCATCTGGCTTACGCCCCGGAGATCGCCGCCGCCATGCTGCAGCGCCAGCAGGCCACCGCCATCATCGACGCGCGCAAGATCATCGTGGACGGCGCCGTGGGCATGGTGGAACTCGCCTTGGCCAAATTGAGCGAAAACGGAGTCGTGGATCTGGACGAGGAGCGCAAGGCCGCCATGGTCAGCAATCTGCTCGTGGTGCTCTGCGGCAATAAAGACGCTCAGCCGGTCGTGAACAGCGGTTCGCTTTACTGACGCCGTGTAAAATTATGGAACAGGATAAAGAAAGGGCGAAAAAGCAAGTGCCGCTCCGCTTGACGCCGCAATTATACCGGGAACTGGCGGAATGGGCGGCGGCGGAGTTTCGTTCCGTCAACGGCCAGATCGAGTACCTTTTGCATGAATGTGTCCGCAAAAGAAAAAAAGAGGCGGAAGAATAAGGATTCGTTATGGAAGAACAAATCAAAGCCTACCGCGGGTTTCTGCTCGCGGAACTGGATGTCCTCGCGGCGCTTCCCCCTGGGCGGCGCGGCCCGCGCGCCCGGCTTCTGGCCCGGTATCACCGGCGGAAAACAGCCGATTTTCAACATGAGCGTTTGATCCATCTCCTGGTGACGCTGTTTTTCGCCTTTTTATTGCTGACGTTTTTCGCCATGCTGCTGTTTTCCGGCGCGCTCCCGGAAGCGCTGAGCGGCGTGGGTCAAATCGTTCTTCTTTTTGCGCTCGCGCTCATCATATTTATTGTGGAAATTTTTTACATCAAACATTATTTTTTTCTGGAAAACAGCATTCAAGCGCTTTATTTGCTGGAGAACCGGCTTTATGAATATTTACATTCCGGCGCGGAAGATGTACAATGAAGACGGCTGGACACCTCTAGATCGTCGAAAGTTGGCTGATTGATTGGTCGCGTCTGAAAAAATACTGGAAAAGTTGGAATTTAACTCCATAAGAAATTCCCTGGCGGAGGAATGCTCGCTGCCCGGCGCGCGGGAGCGCGCCGCTGTTCTCGCGCCGGCTAGCGGCAAACGGCAAGTGGAAACCTTGCTCAGGGAAACAGACGAGGCTTCGGCCCTGCTCCGGCTGGATCCGCTTTTTTCCCTGCGGGGCGCGAAGGAGATCCGCCCGGCGCTGGAACGCGCGCTGCGCGGGGGGCTCCTGCGCGAACAGGAATTGCTCGACATCCGCGACACCATGAAGGCGGGCCGGAAAGCCCGCGCCGCCCTGCTGGGGGAAAACCAGGGGCGCGGCGGCAGGGAAAACGCCTTCGAGTCCCTCGGCGCCTTGCGGAAGATCGCGGCCGGCGTTACGCCGCTGAAACAATTGGAGGAAAGCGTCAGTCAGGCGATAGGCGACGACGCCTTGCTGCGCGATACGGCCTCCGACGAACTGGCGCGCTGCCGCCGCGCGGAGCAGGCCTTGCGCCGGCGGATCCGCGAGACTTTGGACGGCATCCTGCGCAGTCCGGCGCAGCAAAAAATGCTGCAGGATCTGCTGTTTACCACCCGCGGCGACCGCTGGGTCCTGCCGGTCAAAGCCGAATACGGCTCCGCTTTTTCCGGGATCGTGCATGATCAGTCGTCAAGCGGCGCCACGCTTTATATGGAGCCGACGCCGGTGGTGCGGCTGGCCAATGAGCTGCGGGAGGCTGAGTTACAGGAAAAAAAGGAAGCGGAACGCATTCTGACGCGCCTCACCAGCGATGTGGCGGCGGACGGCGAGACGCTGACCGCGTCTTATGAGGCCCTGCTGCGGCTGGATTTTATCCTGGCCAAAGCCCGCTATGGGCGAAAAATCAACGGATCGGCGCCGGCGCTCCTGGAGACGCCGGATATCTCGCTGGTAAAAGCGCGGCATCCCCTGCTGGCCCGCCCCGTCCCGCTCACGGCGGATATAGGGGGATCCCGCCGTTTTCTCATCGTGACCGGCCCCAATACCGGCGGCAAAACGGTGGCGCTGAAAACGATCGGCCTCATGGCGGTCATGACGCAATGCGGGCTTTTTATCCCGGCCGAGCCGGAATCACGCATGGGGGTTTTTCGGCATATCCTGATCGATATCGGGGACGAGCAGAGCATGGAACAGTCGCTCTCCACTTTTTCCGGTCACATGGCCAATATCATCGAGATCCTGCGTCTGGCGGACGACGCCTCGCTGGCGCTGTTCGACGAGATCGGCGCCGGTACGGACCCGGCGGAAGGGGTGGCGCTGGCTTCGGCCATTATCGAGGAATTGCTGCGCCGGAACAGCCGAGGGGCCGCCACGACGCATTACGGCGCTTTAAAAGAATTCGCCTATAACAACCCGGCGGCGGAGAACGCCTCCGTCGAGTTCAACGCCGAAACGCTGGAGCCGACCTACCGGCTGCTCATCGGCATACCCGGTCACAGCAACGCCTTTAATATAGCGCGCCGCCTGGGATTGCCGGAGGGGATCCTGACCGAGGCTCATTCGCATCTTTCCCGCCGGCAGCGGCAGGAAGCTGATCTGCTAACTGATCTGGAAGAAACGCGGCGGCGGCTGGAGGCGGCCGAGGAACGCGTCGCGGGCGACGCGCGGGCGGCGGCTCAGGCGGCCCGTCTGGCGGAAGAAGTGGAGGCGGCGGCGGCGCGGCGGGACGAAACC